>CACFTS010000004.1 GCA_902569285.1 uncultured Pelagibacteraceae bacterium
ATAAAAGAGACGCAAGATTATTCATAACTTTTAGACCTGGTGAAAAAATTTCTAATGAAATAAGTGCGACCGCAGGTTACGAATTCAATAAAAATAATACTGTTTTAGCAACCTCTGGAAATAACAAATTTAAATTTGATATTAAGCAACAAGGCTTTGCTTGGATGACTAGTAATAAAAAAGAAAAAATAATGGTCAGAGTCATGAAAAAAGGATCAAGAATTATGCTCACTGGCTATAATGAAAAAGGATCTCAAACCATAGATCATTATTCACTACTTGGCTTTACTAAAGCATATAATGCTGCAAAAAAAGCCTGCAGTTAATTAATGAAATCAAAAAAAAGAATTGTTTTAGCCTACTCAGGTGGACTGGATACATCTATAATTCTTAAATGGCTTCAAGAAAATTATAATGCCGAAGTAATTTGTTATACGGCTGATATTGGCCAAAAAATTAATCGAAAAAAAATTCTATATAATGCTAAAAAATTTGGAGTTAAAAATATAATTATAAAAGATCTAAAAGATATTTTTGTAAAAGATTATATTTTTCCAATGATCCGAGGTCATGCAATTTATGAAGGTGTTTATTTATTGGGAACATCAATTGCAAGACCATTGATTGCAAAAGATCAAATCAGAATTGCAAAAAAATATAAAGCATATGCAGTATCTCACGGAGCAACAGGAAAAGGCAATGACCAAGTTAGATTTGAACTTGGATATCATTACTTTGGACCAAAAATAAAAATAATTGCACCATGGAGAATATGGAAATTAAAATCTAGAACAGATCTAATTAATTATGCAAAAAAAAATAAGGTATCAATTCCAAAAGATAAAAAAGGTGCTCCTCCCTTTTCAGTTGATGATAATTTATTTCATACTTCAACAGAAGGTAAAGTTTTAGAAAATCCCAAGAACTTTGCTCCAGAATTCATTTTTCAAAGAACTGTTTCGCCAGAAAAAGCTCCAAATAAAGCAACATTTGTTTCTATTAATTTTAGAAATAGTGATCCAGTTGGCGTTAATGGAAAAAAATTACGTCCTTCAAAATTACTTGAAAAACTAAATCAATTAGCTGGAAAAAATGGAATTGGTAGAGTTGATCTTGTCGAAAATAGATTTTTAGGAATTAAATCGAGAGGAGTATATGAAACTCCAGGAGGAACACTTTTAATTAATGCTCATAGAGCAATAGAGTCTGTTACTCTAGATAAAGAAACAATGCATAAAAAAGATTCTATAATGTCAAGATATGCAGAACTAATCTATAATGGCTATTGGTACTCAAAAGAAAGATTTAAACTTCAAAAAATAATAGATCTTAAAAAAAATAAAGTTAATGGAACTATTAAACTAAAACTTTACAAGGGTAATATAACTATTGAATCAAGAGTAACTAATAGCAATTCATATTCAATAAAAAAAGTTTCTTTTGAAGAAAATAAATCATTTAACAAATCAAATGTTGAAAGATTTATAAATTTCCACAAAAAAAAATTAAAATAATTTTAAATTATTATTTCACTTTTTTTTTAGCTATTTCTCTTGGATCAGGGATATTGCCAAAAGAAAACTGTATTGTTCTTATTAATACCCATCCCAAAGCCATAGATGACAATATATAATATATAAATGTCATTGACTCACTTTTTGCAAAGTTTTCTAAATCAGCTCCGAAATAAATTATGTTCCAAAATAAAAAAAAAAATATTTCATATATAATTATAATTTTAAACATTGATAGAGCTCAAATTATATTAGTTTAATATTTTTAAGATTTATTTTTTGTCGCAGTTAACTAAATATAAAGTATTTTATTATGTGCGACAAAACTGTAGCTATAGTTCTTATTGCAGCAGCTATAGTAATTTTAAGATTGAGACATAGTGATAAACTTGGAATTAAACCAAAAAAAAATCGTAACTAAATTATAAAGGTGGATGCTAAATATTTAATTTTTGGAGCAACTGGATCTATTGGATCTAATTTAGCTAATCAATTACACAATTCTAATGAAGATATTCATCTTGTTGCAAGAAATGAACAAGAAGTGAAATCTTTATCAGAGAAGTTTAAATGCACTTATTCTGTAGCTGATGTTTTGGAAGATAACTTTATTGAAAAAGTAAAATCTGAAATTTCTGAAGTTAAGGGAATTGCATATTGTGTAGGCTCAATTGATTTAAAACCTCTAAAAATAGTAAAAGAAGATGATTTTCAAAAATGCATGAAATTAAATCTTTATTCTGCTGTTAAAATTATTAAAGAATATCAAGATAGCCTTAAAAAAAATAAAGGTTCAATAGTATTATTTTCTTCTGTCGCTGCTCAAAGAGGCTTTCCTAACCATTCAATTATTGCTTCTGCTAAAGCAGCAGTTAGAGGATTAACTATTTCTCTTGCGGCGGAATTTGCTCCAAATATTAGAGTAAATTGTATAGCGCCAAGTTTAACAAATTCAAAAATTTCTCAACCAATATTAAAAAATAATATGATGGCTGAAGGTATTAAAAAAGCTCATCCTATGAAAAGAATTGGCGAAGGAAAAGACATTGCAGCAATGGCTAAGTTTTTACTTACAGAAGAAAGCTCATGGATAACAGGCCAAGTCATTGGAGTAGATGGTGGAAGGTCTTCTATTTAATGAAAAAAAAAAATAAATATAAAACATCTATTTCATATTTATTTGTAAAAAAATATGTTTACTATTACTACGCTTTTTTCTGGATAATTCTAATTATTTATTTAATTTTAAAATGAAAAAAAATATAAGTCAAAAACAAGTAAATTTAATAGCTTGGATAAAACAAAAATGGAGAACAAAATCTGGAAAAAAATCTTCATCAACAGGGGAAAGATATTTACCAGAAAAAGCAATAAAAACTTTATCAAAAAGTAATTATAAATTTACTTCTAATTTAAAACGCAAAAGTTTAAAAAAAGGAAAACAATATTCTAAACAACCAAAATTTATAGTTGAACAAGTTAGAAAATATAGAAATGAATTCAAATATAAAATATCAAATAAAAAAACAGATAATTATACTCATCCATATTTAAGAAAAAAATTATTTTTACAAATTAAAGCTGCAAATACACATGGAACTAAAGCTAGGCAATGGTCTGCTAGAAAAGCTCAATATTTGGCAAAAAAATATAAGGCTCTAGGTGGTGGTTACTATTAATTATTTATAAATTTTAAGAATATCACTTTTAAATTTTGAATATAAAATATTAGAATAATTATTCATATTTTTCATATTAGCTTGTGCTTCATTATCAAATTTCCTAAGTGCATCTGGACCTAATTGTTTTTCCAAAGCTGACTTATATTCTGGAACACATCCCCATTCATTTACTGTTGTATCCTTAATTTCTATATGAAATTGAATTCCATAGGCATGATCTTGATATTTAAAAATTTGATATTTAGTTATTGGAGATGAAGCAAGTAGTGTCACTTCTTTATTTTTATCTAATCCTTTAACTTCATAAGAATGCCACTGTAAACTTTTTATTTTATTTGGAAATTGAGAAAATAAATGATCATCTTTTTTTTCTTTAGTAAAATTAATATCCATAATTCCAATTTCTGGAGGATTTGATTTAACAACCTTTCCTCCAATAACTTCTCCAAGTAATTGACAACCTAAGCAAAAACCTAAATAAGGTTTTTTTAAATCTACAACAAATTCTTTAATTTTTTTTTTTTCTTCAATAAGCCAAGGATATTGATCTTCCATGAATGTATCCATTGGTCCACCCATGCAAAACATTCCATCAAATTTGCTTAAATCATCTGGAATTTTTTCACCTTCATCTAATTCTATTGTTGTTAACTTTGCCCCATCCTTAATCATTAAATCTTTTATAAAGCCAGGATCTTCTATTTTGATATGTTGTAGAATTAATATATTCATTTTTAATAAAATATACTAGAAAGCACTTAAAAAAAAAATTCAAATGTCAAAGTTAACAATTTTAATTATTTTTATTTTTACTTATAATTCTCTCATAATTGCTATGGAAAAAAAACCTTACCACCATTTATCTGATGGTACTTTTAGAAATCCTGAAGGATCTCCTCTTAGATCTGAAAATATTAAATGGTCATATAAAACATTTAATCAAGAAAAAAAGAAACTCGATATGACAGTTCCAAAGGAACACGTTGTTGCTAAAGACAAAGTTAAAGCTGATTTAGAAAAATTTAAAAATGACGATTATATTGCTTGGATCGGTCATGCCACTTTTCTAATTAAACTTGAAGAAACAACTATAATTACTGACCCCGTTTTCTCTAAAAATGCTGGTCCGCTAATCTTTGGACCAAAAAGATTTGTAGAACCAGCTTTAAAGCTAGATGAGATCCCAAAAACTGATATTTTTTTATTAACTCATAATCATTACGATCATCAAGATATGTCAACTATTAGAAAATTCCCATTTAAAGATGCCAAAGTAATGCTTCCTTTAAAACTTGGTAAATACTTTAAAAGATATAAAGATGTCAATGAAATGGATTGGTATGATGAAATTAAAGTTAATGATAATTTAAAAATAACATTACTTCCAGCAGTTCATTGGTCAAAAAGAGGTTTAACAGATACTAATAAAACTCTTTGGGGAAATTTCTTAATTGAATACAAAAATAAAAAAATTTTATTTGGTTGTGATACAGGTTACGGAAATATCTATAAAGAATTAGGTGAAAAATATGGTCCTATTGATTTAGCCATGATTAATATTGGTGCTTATGATTTTAGACCAATGTTTGAAAAATCAGTTTATCACACAACCCCTGAAGAAGCTTTACAAGTTGCACAAGATTTGAAAAGTAAAAAAGTTTTAGGAACTCATTGGGGTACATTTGTTCTATCTCTAGAACCAATTATGGAACCACCTGTTCGATTTAAAGATAATGCTGAAAAATATGGATTTAAAAAAGAAGATGCTATTATTTTTAAAATTGGAGAAATAAATTCTCTTAAAAACTTATTAAATTATAATTAATTATCTAAAATTTTCTTCTTAGCTTTTTCATTTATTTTATTTGAATTTTTAGCGCTAAGTCCTTTCATTATGGCACTACCACCTAAGTAAATTATAAATGCCAAAATTGATATTGCTAAACCAAAAAAAATTATTGTTTCCATAAATTAATTTTGTGATCTTTTAAAACAGTCAATTGTATTTTTAAGCAAACAAGCAATTGTCATAGGCCCTACACCGCCAGGAACTGGGGTTAAAGCTTTTGCATTTTTTGAAACCTCATCAAATGCTACATCACCAACAATACCTTTGTCTGTTTTATTAATACCAACATCAATTACTATTGCATCTTTTTTAACCCAATCCCCTTTTACTAATTCAGGAATTCCAACAGCTGCAACAATAATATCTGCCTCCAAACATTCAGCTTTTAAATCTTTAGTTTTGGAATGTGTGATTGTTACAGTACAATTTTCTTTTAGAAGAAGTTGTGTCATTGGCTTACCATTTAAATTTGATCTTCCAACTATAACTGCTTTCTTACCACTTAGATTTGGCTCAATTTTTTTTATTAGCAAATAACATCCTAGTGGAGTGCAAGGAACAGAACTTTCATAACCGGAAGAAAGATTTCCAACATTCATAGGATGAAAACCATCAACATCTTTTGAAGGATTAATTGCTTCAATTACTTTTTGTTTATCAATATGTTTTGGAAGAGGTAACTGAACTAAAATTCCTGAAACAGTTTCATCTTTGTTTAATTCTTCTATTTTATCTAATACAACTTTTTCTTCTACAGAATCTGGGTACTTTATGACATCTGATTTAAGTCCTACTTCATTTGCTGACTTTTCTTTATTTCGAACATAAATTTGACTTGGTGCTAAATCACCAATTAAAATTACTGTTAATCCTGGGACTTTATTATATTTATTTTTTAAATCTGAAACTTCTTTCTTAAGCTCTTCTCTAAGTTCTGCTGCAGCTTTTTTTCCATCAATTAAAATCATAAATTTTTAGAATATTATTGGAGCAATGTAGAGCTTCATACACATTTCTATAAACCAAATCAATAGAAGTAAAATAATTGGTGAAATATCTAGAGCACCTAAATTTGGTAAAAAACCTCTAATTTTGTTTAAAATAGGATTAGTTAATCGGTAAGTAAATTCTAAAATAGAGTAAACAAACCTGTTTTGAGTATTCAAAATATTAAAGGCAATCAGCCAACTTATTATTACATTTGCAATAACTACATATGAGTAAAGTTTTAATATTTGTAAAACTAAATAAAAAATTGCAATCATTTTTTCTCTACATAAATAGATTGGCTTGGGAAAGCAAATGAAGCTTTATTTCTTTCAACTATTTGCTTAATTGAAATAGCAAGTCTTTCTTTAACTGCTAACCATTCATCCCAATCATCTGTTTTTGTAAAGCAACGAATATACATATCAATAGAACTATCAGCAAATTTATCTACTCTAACTGCATAGCCAAGGTCAGGCTTGTAGTCCTCATGTTTCTTTATGAAGTCCTCTATCTCATTTCTTATTGTTTTAAGTTGTTCAACAGTCGTGTCGTACTGTAAATTTATTGTCCAACTAATAATCCAATTGGTTGTTTGGCTAATATTAATTACCGCATTTTCAGCAAATTGAAAATTTGGAATGATTGCAATCGATTTATCAAATTTACGTACAACAGTTGATCTAAAACCTATTTTTTCAACAATCCCTTCTATTATGTCTTCTACAAGTATCCAATCTCCAATTTTAAATCTTTTTTCAACTAAAACTAATATTCCGGAAATTAAATTTTTAAATAAATCTTGTGCTCCTAATGCAACGGCCACACCAAACAAACCTAGTCCTGCTATAATTGGTCCTATTTTTATTCCCCAAAGTTCAAGAACTGCCGCTAAACCAAGAATAAAAATTAAAATTTTTAAGGATTTGATAATCCAGCCAATTAATTCTCGAGTTAAAACCTTACCTAAACCACTTAAAATATATGAAATTGGCTCTATTATTTGATGCATTATCCAAAAAATAAAAATAGTAATTAATGTTCTGTTTATTGTATCTACTATAGTTCTGCTATCTTCAGAGAAAGACATATAATAACTTGCAATAAAAAAACCTATAACAATTGGAAGAAATCTTGCTGGTCCTTCCATAGCTTTAACAAAAGTATCGTCGAGTTTATTACTAGTTTTTTTTGTTATACTTTCTAATCTTTTTATAATTACTCTACTCATGATTCCTCTAAAAATTAAAAAAATAAGAAAAATTGCAATTCCAATTAAAATTTGAAATATATCTACTCCAAGAATTCCCTTATTCCATACAGACAAAAAAAGCTCTTTAAAATTATTAAAAATTTCCATAACTAAATTTTATATAACAAAAATTCCTCTTCTCCAGGACTAAAAAGAAAAATCTTTTTCCATTTAATTTCGTTCAATATTGACGAGGTTTTTTCACCTATACACATTAAATTTGTATTCATCCAAAGACTTTCAAATTGATAAATCTTTATAAAACTTAAAAAACTAGAAGCACTATTTTGTGAATAAATATAAACTATATCAGGTATCTTTAATTTTAACTCTTTAACAAAATTTTCGTCAAATTTTTTATTATGATTAATTTTATAATTTACTATTCTTTGAATACTATAACCTTGTTTTAAAAGTTGTTGATCAAGATCAAAAGAAATAATTTCTCCACTTACATAAATTAATTTTCCATCTTTTGGATCAAAATTTTGCAGAATCAATTCTTTCAAATTATTAACATTGCCCTCAGCTGAAATTACATTTTGAAAACCAACACTTCTTGCTTTTTTTTCAGTTGTATTACCAACACAAAAACATAAAAGTTTTTTATCAATATTTTTAAAATCTAAAAACTTAATAGCATTAGCACTCGTAAAAATAATACCTTTATAATCTAAAAATTTTATTTCTTCATACTTCAATGGCTCAACATTTATTAAAGGAAGGTGAGAAACTTGATGTCCTAATGATCTAAATTTTAAAATCATTTCAGAACAATCTTCTAGTGGTCTAGTCAACAAAATATGCATATTATCTTTTGTAAGAATTATTTGATTTTTTTTTTAACACTTCACCTACTTCTATGCCGAGTTCTTTTGCATTATTTATTTTTGAAGATCTTTTTTCATAAAATCTTTTTAAACCATCTAATGAAAAAAGTTCTGCTTCTAAGATAATTTTGTCTCCTTCTATCATGGCATGAACTCCAATAGCTGTTTCACAATCACCTTCCAAAACTTTCAAAACATTTCTTTCAGCATAAGCCCTTAAAGAAGTTTCTTTGTGATTTATCTTATCTAAAATAGAAATAATTTCATTATCATCCTTACGACATTGAAGAGCAATAATTCCTTGACCCGCACTTGGAATTAGTTCTTGAGTTGAAAAAATCTCAGTAATTTTATCCTCAACTTTTAACGATTTCATTCCTGCACAAGATAAAATTATTGCATCATATAGTCCATCATTTAATTTTTTAATCCTTGTATCAACATTTCCTCTAATAAGTTTACAATTAAAATCATTTCTAATTTTTTTAATCTGAAACTCTCTTCGATAAGATGAGGTTCCAATTATTGAATTAAACTTTAATTCTTTAAGTTTTTTTTTGTTATTAGAAATTAAAATTTCTCTTGGATCATTTCTTTCTAAAAATGTATCTATTCTTAAACCATCAGTTTCTAAAGCAGGTAAATCTTTTAAAGCATGCACAGCTATATCAATTTTTTTTTCTTGAAGTTCTTTTTCTATGTTTGTTGAAAATAAACCTTTGCCACCAGCCTCTGATAATCTAACATCTTGAACCTGATCACCTTTAGTTTTTATTTCTTTAATTATAATGTCATCATCATTAAATTTTGTATTTTGAATAATCTTATCTTTTGCTTTTTGAGCATAAATAAGAGCTAATTTACTTCCTCTTGATCCAATAATAATTTTACTTTTCATAAAATTTATTTCTTATTTGTATAAAGATTGTACTATTATTAAAAACTATTTGAATGAGCAAAAAAACTATAATTCTTGGAATTGAATCTAGCTGCGATGAAACAGCTGCATCTATATTAACTGAAAATCAACATGGTATACCAACAATTTTATCTAATATAATATCGAGCCAAGTAGATGTACATAAAGAGTTTGGTGGAGTGGTACCTGAACTTGCAGCACGTTCCCACATCGAAAAAATTGATTGGATAGTAGAAAAAGCAATAAAAGATAGTGGAAAAAAATTAGAAGATATAGATGCTATTGCATCAACTGCTGGACCTGGTTTAATTGTTTGTTTATCTGTAGGATTAAGTTTTGGTAAAGCTTTAGCTTTATCTCTTAACAAACCTTTTATAGCTGTTAATCATTTAGAAGGTCATGCTTTAAGTCCAAAACTAAATTCTCAATTAGATTATCCTTATCTTTTATTATTAATTTCAGGAGGTCATTCTCAATTTTTAAGTGTTGAAGGATTGGGAAAATATAAAAGACTTGGAACAACTATTGATGATGCTTTAGGTGAAGCTTTTGATAAAACTGCAAAAATTTTAGGAATTGAATTTCCTGGTGGTCCACAAATTGAAATTCTAGCTAAAAAAGGTAATCCAAATAAATATGAACTACCAAAACCAATTTTTAACAGAGGTGGGTGTAATTTATCTTTTGCGGGATTAAAAACAGCTATATTAAAAATTTCTAAAACATTAAAAACAGATCAAGATAAATATAATCTTGCAGCTTCATTTCAAAAAACAATTGAAGAAATACTAAATAAAAAAACCAAAATCGCTTTTGAAGAATTCAAAAAAAAGAACAATACAAAAACTAATCATTTTGTAGTAGCGGGTGGAGTTGCTGCTAACAAAAAAATTAGAGAAATATTAATAAATCTTTGCAAAAAAGAAAACTTTAAACCTATATTTCCTCCAAAAGAATTATGTGGTGATAATGCAGCTATGATTGCAATGGTTGGATTAGAAAAATATAAATTAAATCAATTTACAAAACTAGATCATCCTGCAATCCCAAGATGGCCTTTGGATGAAAGCGCAGCTTTTCTTAAAGGCGCTGGCGTAAAATTTTAGAGGCGTTCTGTTGCCAGGTGCCCCGAACTTTGTAGCATTATTCGTGAATAATTTGAATTGAAAAACGACTATTTTAACTAAAATCCCGTACATATCCCGTACAGAATTTTTATGTTAAGATTTTATTGAATGAAAAAAAATATAGAATTTAAAAGATTTGTTAATAAAAAAGCCGATCCAGAAGAACTCAAAATTGTTAAATCATTATCTAAAAAATTTTTTATTTATTTAAACAAAAAAGAAATAGTTGAAAAATTAAAGTCTATTCACACTTTAGGTAACAGTAGTCAAAAAATTCAAGATATATTTATAAGTCATTTAAAAGAAGCAGGGTTTGAAAGTGAGAAAAAAGGTTTGTTTAAAAATTATAATTCTCAATTGAGACCTGATTATTATAAAAAATTAAAAAAAAGTGGCATCATACTTGAGGTTGAAAGAGGCAAAACTTTAAAAAATAATATGGATTTATTAGATGTTTGGAAGTGCCATATATGCAAAGAAGCAAACCACTTATTTTTAGTTATACCAAAAGATGTGAGTCATACTCCAAATTGTTTTAGTTATAGCTCAAAAAGACTAGGACTGTTTTTTTTAAAAGAAAATTATATTAATATAGATAGCTTAACTATATTTGGATATTGAATAATCCCGTACATATCCCGTACACAATTTGTTAACGATAATATTTTATGGATTATTTTTAGTTTTAAAGGGGCGTTCTGTTGCCAGGTGCCCCAAACCCCTAAACTAAATAATAAAAAATTAATTAAGCTTTAGTTCTATAATCCTTTATATGTTCTGGAATACGTTTATTTTTTCCAAACATATAATGATTGTCCATTTTTTCTCTATATTTACTAGCAGGCACTGTTAATCCAACTGCTTCAGCAACTTCTCTTATTAACATTGGATTTGCACCACAACAAACACCTAAATAGTTTATTCCTAAACTATAAGCCTCTTTTGCAAATTGACCAATTTCATATCTATTGCACTGCATAGGATCTAAAGCTGTAGGAAAAGTTGTTTCATGAGGTGAATGACAAAAACATCCATTATTATCTGGTAAATTAAAAAAAGTAGGATGATTTTCAGTTGTTCTATAAGTTATAGGTAATCCTGCCACATGACATTTTAATGCTTTTCTAATCTCTTTTAGATAAGGCATCATTGTATTAATTCCTCTATGACAGTTCATCCCAACAACATCACCACCTCTCTGTTCTAATTCTTTACAGGTATCAAGAATTGAAACATCATCTCTCATAATATTTTGACCATAAGGAGCTATGGTAATTACAGAAGGAAGTCCCGTTTCTTTCATCACTTTTAATGCTGTATAAGCTTCTTCAGCATAATAAAAAGTTTCTCCAATTAATATATCGGCTCCCTCTTCAACTGCCCATGTAACCATTTCTCTAAACATTTTTTCTACTTCTAATTGGGCTTTTTTATCATTTTGATTCCAAATATTTGAATTTGAAATATTACCAGCCATTAAATTTTCTTCACCTACGAGTGGACTAGTTGCAACTTTTTTTGCAATTTTTAATGCTGCTCTATTAAGAGGTTCTAATAATTCCTCTTTGCCAATAACTCGCATTTTTTCTCTATGTCCATTATATGTAAAGGCCTGAACGATATCTGATCCAGCATGTTGAAAATCTCTATGCAAATTTTCTAATGCTTCTGGATGTTCCAAAGAAACCATAGGAACAAACTCTCCAGACGACATATATCCTCTTTTCTCTATTTCAAAAAGAAATCCTTCAGCACAAATAACTGGCCCTGAGTTTAATCTATCGATTAAACCTTTTTTATTTTCTTTACTCATCTTCTTCTCCTTTTTAGTGCTTTGACATATGTCGGGTGCACAATTTGGTTAAATAACCCGGTTTTTTTTAATTAAAGTAAAAAAAAACCACCTGAAAAATAGGTGGTTCCATAGAAACATCTATTTAGCAGGTTTTATAAAGCGCCCGCAATTTGACTTAAATCGGCGCTGAATTAAAGTTAACACAAAACTAATATAAAAGCAAATAATTAAGAATATTGTTTTTTGTTAAAAAAAATTTATCCTATAAATTATGGCAAGATCCTATTTTCTAATAAAATCTGAACCTGATGTCTGGTCTATTGAACAACAGAAAAAGGCTGGAAACAAAGGAACACCTTGGGATGGTGTTAGAAATTATCAAGCAGCAAAAAATTTAAAAGCTATGAAAAAGGGTGATCAATGTTTTTTTTACCACTCAAATATTGGAAAGGAAATTGTAGGAATAGTTGAAGTAATAAAAGAACATTACTTAGATAAAACAGACCAATCTGGTCGGTTTGTTGCTGTTACAGTTAAATTTTTAAAAAAATTAAATAAACCAATAACCCTTGAAAGAATTAAAAAAAACAAGAAATTAAGCCATTTATCACTTATAAAACAAAGTCGTCTATCTGTAATGCCAATAGACTCTAAAAGCTGGAAAATCCTAAATAACATGGGTAAGATTTAAATAAAAAATTATTTATGCCAAAAAAAAGAAGAAAATCTAAAATTAAAAAAAAATCCTCAAGAAAAAAAAAGGTTAAAAATAGAAAAAAAAATTCAAAAAAAAAAGTATTAAAAAGAAAAACTAAAACAAATAAATCATCATCAAAAAAGAAAGACTCTTCATCTCAAGAATTAATTTTTAAAATAAAACCAGAGTGGATTAAAAGTAGTCTAGCAAATAAATTGCAATATCAAAATAAATATAAAGAATCCATTAAAAATAATAATGCTTTTTGGAAAAAAGAAGGAAAAAGAATTACTTGGATCAAACCATACAAAAAAATTAAAGATGTAAAATACAGTAAAGATGAGGTGAGAATAAAATGGTTCGAAGATGGAACCTTAAACGCTTCTGCAAATTGTATTGATAGACATTTAAAAGATAAAAAAGATAAAACTGCAATTATTTGGGTTGGAGACGATCCTAAAGATACCCAAAAAATTTCTTACAAACAACTTCATCAAAAAGTTTTAAAAGCTGCTAATGGATTAAAAAAATTAGGAATTCAAAAAGGAGATAGGGTTACAATATATTTAACTATGATACCTGAACTTGCAATATTGATGTTAGCTTGTGCAAGAATTGGGGCTATTCACTCAATAATTTTTGGTGGTTTTTCAGCTGAATCTATTTCAGGAAGAGTAAACGATTGTAAATCTGAATATATTATAACTGCTGATGAGGGTGTTAGAGGTGGAAAAATTATACCATTAAAAGCTACAACAGATGAAGCATTGATAAATTGTCCAGATGTTAAAAAATGTATCGTTGTTAAAAGAACTGGAAATTATGTTTTTTGGAATAATGATAGAGATGTTTGGTATCATGATTTAATTAAAGATGTTCCAAATCATTGTGAACCAGAAGAAATGAATGCGGAAGATCCATTATTTATTCTTTATACATCAGGATCTACAGGTAAACCAAAAGGTGTTTTACATACAACTGGTGGATATATGGTTTATGCATCTATGACTCATCAATATATTTTTAACTATAAACCAAAAGACATTTACTGGTGCACTGCAGATATTGGATGGGTAACTGGTCATAGTTATATAATTTATGGACCACTTTCTAATGGAGCAACAACAATTATGTTTGAGGGAGTTCCAAATTACCCTGATAGCTCTAGATGGTGGCAAATCGTAGATAAGTTTAAAGTTAATACATTTTATACTGCACCAACAGCTATACGATCTTTAATGAGAGAAGGAAATGAGCCAGTAAACAAAACATCAAGAAAATCTCTTAAACTATTAGGAACAGTTGGGGAACCTATAAATCCTGAAGCTTGGATGTGGTATTATAAAACTGTTGGAAATTCAAAGTGTCCAATAGTAGATACTTGGTGGCAAACTGAAACTGGAGGGATTTTAATTGCACCACAAACCGGAGCCATTCCTTTAAAACCTGGCTCTGCGACAAAACCTTTTTATGGTATTAAGCCTCTTCTCGTAGATAAAGACGGTAAAGAAATAAAAGGAGCTGGTGAAGGCAGACTTTGTATTGCTCAATCTTGGCCGGGCCAGATGAGAACTGTTTATGGTGATCATCAAAGATTTATTGATACTTACTTCTCTCAATTTGATGGAAAATATTTTACTGGTGATGGATGTAAAAGAGATAAAGATGGGTATTACTGGATCACAGGTAGAGTTGATGATGTAATTATCGTATCAGGACATAATCTTGGTACAGCAGAAATTGAAAGTGCTTTCGTTGCACATCCTAAGGTTGCTGAAGCAGCAGTTGTTGGTTATCCCCATGATATTAAAGGTAATGGATTATATTGCTATGTAACTTTAAATGCAGGGGAGTCAGAAACTGGAGATCTTGAAAGAGAATTAAAACTTTGGGTTAGAAAACAAATTGGACCATTGGCAACTCCTGACCTTATACATTTTACTCCTGGACTTCCTAAAACTAGATCTGGAAAAATTATGAGAAGAATTTTAAGAAAAATTGCAGCAAATGAACATGGTCAATTAGGAGATACTACCACTCTAGCTGACCCAAGTGTTGTTGATAGTTTAGTTGAAAACAGAAAAAATACTTAAAATTTTATTCTCTCTTTAAATTCTTTTTTAACAATGTCCCACTTTAAGATTACTGAGTTTAAAACTATCTTTCGATCTAAAGTTTTTAACTCCTCTGCAATAGGTGCCCACTTATATAATGATAGAGCACTAGAGTTAAATGGAAGATCATTATAATAAATTTCCCAATTTATATTCTGCAGTCTATCATTAAAATTTTTTTTTGCTTCTTCGATTATATCAAGTGGCATTTTATTTGTAGTTTCATCATCTAAAATTTTTAGAAAAATTTCTTCAGCTTTATGAACATCTTGATAGTTCAAGTTATTTTTTAAGTAAGAAAATATATAAAAAATCAAATCCTGAAGAGCAACAGCATACATATTCCATTTAGCTAAATTTACAGATTCCATAAATTTATCATTTTCAAAGTGAAGAACATATCTTGTCCCCATCCTAGTTTTTAAATATCCATAAAGAGTTACTTGGGTTACCCAGGCTGATTTTGATTGAATGAAACTCTCTAGTTCATCTAAATTAGTTATTTTTTTCTTTGGTATAAAAGCTTTAAAAAGGGAAAAAAGATAAACTTTAAAATCATTCCAAGATAGGTCTCTCCAAGTTAATTTATATTTCCCCATAAAATTGATATTTATTTGATTTATACCTTAAAAATACCAACAATATGAACAATTTTAACACTTTAATTCTCTTATATAATCGTTATGGTTTCCGGCAGTTATAACTAAAAGAGAGAGGTATTATAATGTCAAAACAAACACAACACTGGGAAAAAACCAGAGGATTGCTATTCACGACTCTAGCAATTTGGTTTGTATTCTCAATTGGCATCTTTCTTTTTGGAGCTGAAATGGAATCGGTCACTGGACCATTTGGTTATCCGCTGACATATTGGTTTACTTGTCAAGGATCTCTTGGAATTTTCGTAATTTTAATTTTTTGGTTTGCGAATAGACAAGAAAAAATCGATGAAGAGTTTGGCTTTACAGAAAGAGGAGATGACTAATGATTAAAGGTAATTTTATAGACAATTTGCCTAAAGTTTATGGAATCTACACAGGTGGATTTATAGGTTTCATAATCATTATGGCAATTGGTGAGCAGATGGGTATGACATCGAAAACAATAGGTATTTGTTTCGTTGCCTTCACGGTAGCCATCTATGCTATAATTGGTTATCTATCACGTACAGCACAAGCTGATGCGTATTACGTAGCAGGAAGGCAAGTACCGACCGTGTTCAACGGAATGGCAACTGCAGCTGACTGGATGTCAGGTGCATCATTCGTTGCAATGGCAGGTGGTATTTACTTTAAAGGCTACGGTTATATGGCACTACTTGTAGGTTGGACTGGTGGATATGTATTAGTTGCATCTTTATTAGCACCATACCTAAGAAAATTTGGCTGTTACACAGTTCCAGATTTTATTGGTACAAGATACGGTGGTAATTTAAGTAGGTTTCTTGCAGTAGTAGTTTTAACTGTTGCTTCATTTACTTATGTGACTGCACAAATTAACGCTACAGGTACTATTGCATCTGTTGCTCTAGATATTCCTTTCCAATACGCTGTATATGTTGGACTAATAAGTATTTTACTTTGTTCAATGTTAGGTGGTATGAGAGGAGTAACTTGGACACAGGTTGCACAATACATTGTACTAATCATAGCTTACTTACTTCCAGTATTCTGGATCAGTAACAAAATGGGTGCGGGTTTCTTTCCACACTTTATGTTAGCTGATGAAGTAGCTAGAATTGGTGAATTAGAACAACAGTTTGGTTTTGTAAAAAACGCAGCTGCTGATCTAAAAACAGTACCTAAAGGATTAGCTGGAATAACTAAGGCTCACTCAGCGGTTAACGCTACGCCTTGGGCATTTATTTCATTAGCACTTGCAATGATGATGGGAACAGCATCATTACCTCACGTGATGATGAGATATTTCACTACTCCAAGTGTAAAAGCAGCTAGAAAATCAGTAGGTTGGTCTTTATTCTTTATCTTCCTACTTTATTCTTCAGCTCCAATGTTAGCGACACTATCTAAATTGTCATTGATTGATCCGTCACTACCAACTGGTATTATCGGTAAGTCAATTGCAGAAGTTCAAGCGATAGATTGGTATCAAAACTGGAACCAAGCAGACTTAATGTTTGTAAGCGACTTTAACGGAAATGGAACTCTTGAATTAAACGAGTTTTTCATGGGTGGTAAAGCCGTTGTGTTAGCAACTCCAGAAATAGCTGGATTACCATACGTAATCTCAGGTCTAGTTGCTGCTGGAGGTATGGCTGCTGCCATGTCAACAGCCGATGGTTTGATTCTAGCGATTGCAAATGCTTTATCTCATGACTTGTACTACAAGATCATTGATCCAAAAGCAGAAACTGCTAAACGACTAGTTGTTGCAAGGGTATTACTTGTAGTAATTGGTTTTGCTGGAGCAACTATTGCAGCAATGGAAATTCAAGGTATCTTAGGTTCAGTAATTTGGGCTTTTGACTTTGCGATGTCTGGATTGTTCTTCCCACTTGTACTTGGTGTATGGTGGAAGAGAGCTAACAGAGAAGGTGCTATAGCTGGTATGGCTTTAGGTCTAATTTCTGGTGCTTGGTATCTAATTTGGGTACGAACAGGCGGAAGTGGATTCTTGGGTATTACTCAGTTAACGTTTGGTATCTTCGGTTCTGCAGTTAGTTTAGTATCTATGGTTGTTGTAAGTTTAATGACTTCAGCACCAAATGCTGCTACGCAAAAAATGGTTGATGAGGTTCGTGTACCGTCAGGTAGATCGATCCTTGGCAAACAATAAAAAAAATTAATTAAGGGGCGATTAATTTCGCCCCTTTTAATCTCATACTTTTTCCAATATAAATTTTAAATGTCTGCTAATTTTCATCCCTTAGTTTACATAATTGATTATATTCTGGGCGTAATAATGTGGACTTTAATAGGGAGAGTTGCAATGAATATCTTCCAAAGAGAAGATTCCCAGTTTTTTTTTATGAAGGTTTTTGTTAAATTTACCAATCCATTACTAAAAATATTTAAACCCTTAACTCCTTCATTCATAATCCAACCTCTAGTTCCACTATATGTTGCCTGGTTTTTTTTTATGATTAGATTTTATTTAATGCCTTGGATTTTAGGATATTCAGTAATGGGTATGTTGTCTTTTCCTCTAGAAAGTGAAATTTCAAGACAAATTTACCAATTTTTTAATTAAATTAAATTTTAAAAATTGATACAAGTAAATCTAATTATCAATGAAAAAAATAAAAATTTCACCATCAATATTATCAGCTGACTTTAGTCAATTAGGTAATGAGATAAAAAGATTAAAAGACGGAGGTGCTGATATGATCCATGTAGATGTAATGGATGGTCATTTTGTTCCAAATTTAACCATTGGGCCCCCTGTAATTAAAGCATTAAAAAAACAATCTTCAATGATTTTTGATGTTCATTTAATGATCTCTCCAGTTCATAAATATATTAAAGCTTATTCAGATGCCGGTGCAGATATAATTACAATACATCCTGAGGCTACAGATAATTTAAAATTATCAATTTTAAAAATTAAAGAATTAAATAAAAAAGTTGGCGTATCCTTAAACCCTGAAACTAAAGTTGATGTTATTCTTGAACATTTAGATAAAATTGATTTAGTATTAATTATGAGTGTTAATCCCGGATTTGGTGGTCAAAAATTTATACCAGAAGTTTTAAATAAAATAAAGGAATTAAAAAAAATTCAAGAAAATAAGAATCTTGATTTTGATATTGAAATTGATGGTGGTATTAATTTTGATAATTCTAAAATAGCTATAGAAGCAGGGGCTAATATTTTAGTCTCAGGGACTACAATTTTTAAAAGCAATGATGGAGATATTAAAAAAAATATTGAATTATTAAAATCAAAATAATTTCATGATTTATATAAATCGTTTTTTTTTAAACATCTTTAATCAAATTAGAAAATTTTATTTAAACTCTAATCTTTATGATAAAAAAATTTCTAAAATAAATGGTAAAAATTTAATTTATAAACCTAGTCCACATTTACTTTCATCTTTAATTAAATATAAAAAAAAAATTAGAATTGAAGATTTTTCATTAGATGAAGTTTGGAATAATAAAAATATAAGTAATAAAGATTACAAACACTTAAATAATTTTTACTGGTTTTTCAGTTTAGATCTAAAATCTTCAAAACAAAATACACAAACAGTAATTAAAAATTGGATTAACAATAATTACAAATACAACAGTAAAAGTTGGAATTTTGATTTGACAGCAAAAAGAATTATTGCTTGGTTATCTTGTCATAATCTTACTTATGAAGAAAGCAGTAAAGAATATAGGGATAATTTTGATATAATGATACAAAAACAAGCTAATCATTTAATTAATGAAGTTAATAGATCAGATCCCGTTGATGATAAATTAATTGGATGTGCATCAATTATATTGGTTGGACTTTGTTACCAAGATGAAAAAAAATATTTATCTTTTGGATCAACTCTATTAAAAAAAATTTCTAAAATGACTTTAGATAATTATGGTTTTCCAAAATCAAGAAATATCAAACAATTAATTTTTTATCTAAAATATTTTATTTTAATAAGAGAATGGTTTAAAGAATCTCAAATTAATGTTCCTGAACATATTGATGAAACAATTTATTATCTTGGGCAAGGTTATTCTTTCATTTGGCAAAATATTAACTCTGATATCTTATATAATGGAAATAACATCTCAGATAATAGCAGCTTTGATAACTATTTAAAAAGATTAGGTTATAAATTTAAAAATGAAGATCAGGATTTTGGTGGATATATAATTTTGAAAAATAAAAAAATTTGTCTAACAATGGATGTTGGTCCTTCACCAAATTTGGCATTTTCTAAAGATTATCAATCTGGAGCTTTATCTTTTGAAATTATTTCTAATGGAATAAAATTAATAAGTAATTGTGGATATCATAAAGAAAGTAATATTAAACTAAATGAATTATCAAAATCAACTGCTGCACAAAGTACATTAACTATTGATGACAACTCCTCATGTAAATTTACTAAAATTAATAACTCATGGTTAATAAAAAGAGGTTTAAAGATTATAAAAAAGAATACTGTTTTTAAAAAAAATTATTGGAAAATCAATTCTTCTCACGATGGTTATCTAAAAAAATATAATGCAATTCATGAAAGAGAAATTGAATTTTATCCTGAACAAATGACTTTTATTGGTACAGATAAAATAATTAAAAAAACAAATAATAATTATAAATTTGATATTCGGTTTCATGTAGAACCAAACGTTAAATTAATGAAAACACAAGATAATAAAACAATCTTAATTGAATTGAAGGATGAAGGTTGGAAATTTACATGTAATAATTATGAGATAAATATTGATAATGGCTTATATTTCGGTAATAAAAATTCTTATACTGATAACCAAAATATTTTTATTTCTGGTATTTCCAACAACCAAACTGAAAATATTAAATGGGAAATAAAAAAAATATAATGAAAAAAATAAAATCCGCTTTAATATCCGTATCAGATAAATCAGATTTAAAAACTCTTTTACAAATTCTTCACAAAAATAAAATTAAATTAATTAGTTCTGGTGGAACTTTTAAAACTATTCAAAAACTTAAATTTAAGTGTATAGAAGTCTCAAATTTTACTGGTTCTAACGAAATTCTTGATGGCAGAGTTAAAACTTTACATCCAAAAATTCATGCAGGAATTTTAAATAAAAGAAATAATAAATCGCATTTAAAAGAGTTAAAAAATAATAATTTTGAAAATATTGATTTAGTCATTGTTAATTTTTATCCATTTGAAAAAACTTTAGAAAAAACAAAAAATCATAATAAAATTATCGAAAATATTGACGTAGGTGGACCCACAATGGTGAGGGCTGCTGCAAAAAATTATAATGATGTAACTGTAATTACATCAACAGAACAATATTCAGAACTTATAAATGAATTAAAAATTAACAAAGGAACTACTTCGCTTGAATTTAGAAAAAAAATGTCTCAATTAGCTTTTATTGAAACAGCATACTACGATTCAGTAATATCAAATTACTTCAATAAAACTTCAAATATATATTTTCCCAAAAAAAAAATTATTCATGGAAATTTAATAGAAAAATTAAGATATGGTGAAAATCCTCACCAAGAGAGTGCTATTTACTCACAAAACAAAAATTTAAAAATAGATAAAATTCATGGAAAACGATTAAGTTATAATAATTACAATGATATATTTTCTGCATTAGCCATTTCTAAAACTCTACCAAAAAATACGGGTACTGTTGTTATAAAACATGCCAATCCTTGCGGCGTATCAATTCTTAAGAATAAAATAGATAGTTATAAATCTGCTTTAGCATGTGATCCTATAAGTGCTTTTGGTGGAATCGTTTCATGTAATTTTAAAATCAATAAAAGTTTAGCTTTAGAACTTAATAAAATTTTTCTTGAAGTAATTATTGCTAATGGCTTTGATAAAAATGCTCTTAAATTATTGAGGTCAAAAAAAAATTTAAGACTAATTGATGCTTCTAATTTTTTATTAAATGAGATTTTAAGATTTAATTCTATAAATGATTCTATTTTAATACAATCTGAAGATAAAAAAATATTTTCTAAAAAAGATTTTAAAATTGTTTCAAAAAAAAAACCAACCAAAACACAATTTAATAATTTGATTTTTGCCTTTAATGTTTGTCGTTATGTAAAATCTAATGCAATTGTGCTTGCAAGTAATAAAACTACGATAGGGATTGGATCAGGGCAACCTAGCAGACTTGATAGCTGTCAAATTGCTATTGATAAGATGAATAAATTCAAAAATAATAAAAATGAAATTGTTGCTGCTTCTGATGCTTTTTTTCCATTTGTAGATGGTATTGAAAAACTAATTCAATCAGGTGTTTCTGCTATTATTCAACCTGCAGGATCAATTAGAGACAAGGAAATTATAAAATTTGCGAATACAACAAAAACTGTGCTAGTTTTTTCTAAAACTAGACATTTTAGACATTAAATTTTATCAATTTTAGCAGCTAAAATAAAATCATTTTCGGATAAACCTTCAATTGCATGTGTTGTGATATTAATTTTTGCATAACCCCAACCAAATGAAATTTCGGGATGATGCCCTTCCTCTTCTGATATTTTTCCCACTTCATTAACAAATTTTTGACTTTCTAAAAAATTTTTAAAATTAAATTTTTTTTCTATAAAAAAAATACCTTTATTATTTTTAATAATACTCCAACCATCAACTTTTTTTTGGTATTTATGAATTTCAGAAATATCGAATGGAATAACTCCACCTTCACAAGGTATACATTTTTTTTCTGAAAGTTTATTCATCTAGATTATATCCTAATTCTATTGGAGCGGGCAAAGGGGGTCGAACCCTCGACCTTCTCGTTGGCAACGAGACGCTCTACCACTGAGCTATACCCGCAAATTAATGTAGTATAATTAGTCGTTTTTTTAATTCAAGCAATATTAAATATGATATATTTTTCTACCAATGAAAAAAGAAGATTTACCAAAAATAATATCTATATTTCCTTTAAGCAATTTTATAATTTTTCCTAATACCACTGTCCCATTAAATATTTTTGAGCCAAGATATATTGATATGGTAAATGATAGTATGAGTCACAGCAAACTTATTGGAATGATACAACCAAAACTAAAACCCACTACTTATAGAATTTTTGATTCTGCAAAACTTAAAAATCATCTTAATCCAGACTTACACGAAATTGGTTGTATGGGAAAAATAACAAATCTTAAAGAAATTGAAGATGGTAAATTTTTAATTGAACTAAAAGGAATTATTAGATTTCAAATTATGAAAGAAATTCAATCAAAAAAAAAGTATCGTCAATACGAAATAAATTTTAGTAATTTTTATGATGATCTTGATGTTAAAATTGAGAATATTCAATTTTCTGATTTAAAACTTATTTTTAAAGATTTAAAGAAACTTTTTGAAAAAAGAGGTTTTATAATTAATTGGAAAGAACTAGGAAAACAAAGCTTAGATGAAACTATCAATGCATTAGCTATGGCCTCTCCATTTACACTCGCAGAAAAACAAATTTTATTAGAAGCAAAAAATTTAGAAACAAGAAAAAAAAAAATTTCAGAAATATTAAAAACTTATTCATTTGATGATTATAATAATACTACAGTTCAATAATTTTAAATTATTAAACCGTTATTAGCAATTTTTTCAAAAGATCTATTTAAAAATTTATTTTTTCCAAAAAATTGAATTGATTTACTAAAAAAATCATTTTTCATATTACTTTCTAATTTGAAAAACTCATACACAAAATCAATACTACTTGAAAAAAGATAATTTTTGTGTTTAGTTTTTTTCTCAAAATCAACACATATAGAACTATCTAAATCCAAACCATGATCTAGCTTAAATTTTATCAGTTCGGATATATTTTTAATATCTCTCAGAGACATATTAAAACCTTGTCCGGCTAATGGATGTAATTTATGCAATAAATCTCCAAAAGCTAAAATATTTTTATAATAATAAGATCTTAAATTAGATGATTTTAATTCAAAGGAAACTAATTCACTAAATTTTATAATAGAATATTTAGTATTATATTTTTTAATTAATCCTTTTAAATCTACATTTTTATTTCCTTCTATTGAATAAACAATGGAAGTTTCTTTTGTTGAAATAGGCAAAAATGCAATTGGTCCTCTTTCTGTAAATGTCTGAGAGGCGACATTGTTATTTCTTAGCTCTTTGTGTTTAATAATTGCTGTGTGTGCATAACTATTATAATTTTTTTTCATTTTTTTGAAAAAAAATTTATTTGTAATTGCATTATAGCCATCACAATTAATAATTAAATTATAATCTTTAATATTAAAATTTTGAAAATTATTTTTATTCTTAAAATTACAAAATTTATTTTTTTTAAGTTTTGATAATAAATATTTTTGTAAATCGTAGTTTTTAATAATTGCAAAAAGTGGTTGATCATCATTCTGAAAATTTAGAATTTTCTCATTTTGTAAATTATCAGAATAAATTTCTATTTTATTAATATTCCATAAAAATTTTTTAATATCTAAAATATCTTTATTAAAAAAATCTAAATTTTTTTTTGATATTGCAATTGTTCGAGTCTTATTATTCTTAAAAAAATTTTTATTTGAAAAAATATCAACAAATATTCCTTTGTTAACCAAAGATTTAGCTAAACTTAAGCTTGTTAATCCATCACCTAGTATGCAGAGTTTCATCATATTTTTAATTTTAACAACAAAAATTAGATGATACAAAGTGATAAATTTGATTCATCTAATATGGATATAAAAAAACTATCTAATACAGCCTTAATGTTTGTAATTAAGCGATTAATTGAAATCATGGGTATTTGTATCTCTTTATTTGGAATTTTTATATTTATTGCATTAATTTCATATTCTCCTAATGATCCAAACTTTATTTTTCCGGATAATACAGTTATTAAAAATATATTAGGATACCAAGGCAGTCTTATATCTGACTTTTTATTACAATCTATTGGTTTAATTGCTTATTTAGTTCCAATTACTTTTATCTTTACAGGAACAAATATTTTTAGAAAAAAAGAGATTTTCCTATTGATTGAAAATGCTTTTTTTATTGTAATATATTCTCTTTTTGGATCTTTATTCTTTAATATTTTTTATATAGAAACTTTTACACTTTATATAAATGGAAATGGAGGATTTGTTGGAAACTATTTAAGCGAAACTTTTATAAAAAATTTAATTAATTCTTATAATAATTTTTTTTATTATTTTTTTATATTAATAACAATATTCTTTTTTTTAATAAGTATAAATTTTAACCCAAAAAATTTTTTTCAAGGTATAAAAAAAATAATTCAATTTATTTTGAAAAAAAATATAAAAAATTATACAAATAAAAATGAAGTGATAGATGAGTTTATTCCACAAGAAGAAATTAAAAATTTGATACAGGAAGATTTACCATTTATTAAAACAGAAAATATTAAATCTTCAAATAAAACTAAATTTTTACTCCCATCAATTGATTTATTAAAAGTTCCTTCGAAGAAAGAGAGGGAAAATTTAAATAAAAATGAAAATAATAATCCCGAATTTCTTGAAAAGATTCTTTTAGATTTTGGCGTAAATGGGAAAATAAAAAAAGTAAGTCATGGACCTGTTGTAACTTTAAATGAATTTGAACCTGCTGCGGGTATTAAAGTTTCTAAAATAATTAATCTTTCTGATGATATTGCTAGAAATACAAGTTCTGAATCTGCTAGAATAGCTACTATTCCTGGAAGTAACACAGTAGGTATTGAACTTCCTAATTCACTAAGAGAAAATGTTTATTTAAGTGAGATATTAAACACCGCAGATTTTAAAAAGAAAGAAATTAAATTACCAATAGCTTTAGGTAAAAATATTTCTGGAACACCTGTCGTTGGAGATTTATCATCCATGCCTCATTTATTGATTGCTGGTACAACTGGTTCTGGTAAGTCAGTTTGTGTAAATACAATAATTTTATCACTTCTTTACAAACATACGCCGGAAAAATGTAAATTTATTCTTATAGATCCCAAGATGTTAGAACTTTCTACTTACGAAGGAGTTCCACATTTACTTTGTCCTGTCATTACAGAAGCTAAAAAAGCTGCTTCAGTTTTAGGCTGGGTAGTAAAAGAAATGGAAAGTAGATACAGATTAATGACCAAAGAAGGAGTTAGAAATATTGATAGTTATAATGCAAAACATAAACTTCCTATGCCTTATATAGTTGTTGTAGTTGATGAAATGTCCGATTTGATGTTAGTTGCTGGAAAAGAAATCGAAAACTATATTCAAAAATTATCTCAAATGGCAAGAGCAGCAGGAATTCATATTATTATGGCTACTCAAAGACCAAGTGTTGACGTAATTACAGGTACAATTAAAGCCAATTTTCCTACCCGTATTTCATTTCAAGTAACATCTAAAATAGATAGTAGAACAATTTTAGGTGAACAGGGTGCTGAGCAGTTATTAGGTAAAGGAGATATGTTATATATGTCTTCAGCAAATAAAATTATAAGAATCCATGCCCCTTTTGTATCGGATAACGAAATAGAAAAAATCAATAACTTTTTAAGATCTCAAGCAGAACCAGATTATGTTGATGAAATTTTAAACTTTGTTGATGAAAAGGAAATAAATGAAACTTCAAAAAATCAAGGAGATAAAGATGAACTTTATCAAACTGCTGTTGAAATAATTAAATCAGAAGGAAAAGCTTCAACATCTTTTTTACAAAGAAAACTTCAAATTGGCTATAATCGTGCAGCAAGAATAATTGATATGATGGAAGCAGAAGGTATTGTTAGTAAAGCAAATCATGTTGGAAAACGAGATGTTCTTTAATGAAAAAAATCTTTTTGATTATATTTTTTATAGTCTCAGTTAATAATGTTTCAGCATCAATAAAAGACAATATAATTAATAAATTAAAAGATATTGAAAATATATCTTTTAAATTCGAGCAAAATATCAATGGAAAAATTGAAAATGGCAATTGTATAATTGAATATCCAAAAAAAATTTTTTGTAAATACGATTTAAGCAATCAAAAAATTTTAGTCTCAAATGGCAAATCTTTAGTGATAAAAACTTTAAGTAGTTATTATCATTATTCACTAAAAAAAACTCCATTAAATTTGATTTTGAATAAAAATTTTTTATTAGAAAAGATCAGTAATTTAGAAGAAAGAAATATTAATGATCAATTTGTAAATTATAATTTTATAGAAAATGAAAATGAAATAAATTTATTTTTTGATAAAAATACTTTTAATTTAATTGGTTGGCAAACTATTGATATTTATCAAAATATTAGTATTACCTATCTTTCTTCTATTAAAAGAAACCAAAAATTAAAAGAAAACTTATTTACACTTCCACAACAAAATTAATTTATAATAATACAGTTTCTGTTTTAAAAATTTTCATACCTCTAGCAATATAATTTTTTAAAGCATTGTGGTGATCTAAAGAACATGTATGTACCCAAACTCTTTTGGGTTTATTTAAAAATGAATTTTTTATAGCAGATGATAAAAGGTAAGAGCCTAATTTTTGATTTTGATATTCTTCTAATAACCCCAAATAAGCTATTTCAACTTCATTTAAATTTAAAATGAGCTCAAAATAACCAGCTAAATCCTCCTTAAATTTTAAAACATAAGTTTTAACTTTTTTATCTGATACATATTCAATCCATTGTTTTTCCGTCCAAACCAAACGATCGACCCAGTGATGATTTTTTCCTACATTTTTATAGAAAAATTTATTAAGCTGAAAATCAACAGGGTCGACAAGTTGAACTGAATGTTTATCTGAATTATAAAAAGAGTCTTTAAAATCCTCAAGAGAAGATATTTCTAAATAATTTCTTTCTACCTTTTTGTTCACTCAACCATCTTGCCAACTCTTTCACCTCCAAATAAATGAAAGTGTAAATGAGGTACTTCTTGGCCTCCATGTTCACTTATGTTTGCTAATGCTCTATAGCCTTTGCCTGTATCCACTGAAATTCCAAGCTTTTTAGCAACAATATTAATTCCTTTTAACAATCCAACCATTTCATCAGGAGAGGCATTCAAACTAAAATCATCAAGATCAATATATTTGCCTTTTGGTATTACTAGAGCATGGATCTTTTTTTTTGGATTAATATCATAAAATGATAAAACAAAATTATCCTCGTAAATTTTTTTACAAGGAATTTCGCCTCTTAAAATTTTTGCAAAAATATTATTATCATCATATTTCATTATTAAACCTTTATTTTTTTCTTTTATTTAATTCTTCCATTATATCTTCTATTTTAACTTCATTAGCCTCTAGATACATAACTAAGTGATATAAAACGTCTGCAGCTTCATGTATTTTGTTAGAATTTTTTTCAACTGCTTCAATTAATTCATTTATTTCCTCTAAAATTTTTTCTTTACTTAAGTTTTTATCATTCAGAAGTTTATTTGTGTAAGACCCTTCAACAGGATAATTTTTTCTCTCTCTTGCAATTTTAAAAAGGTCTTCTAATGTATTAAGCATATTAAATTCTAACTGGAATTCCTTTAGAGTTCAAATATTCTTTAGCTTCTTTTACTGAATGTTTACCATAGTGAAATATTGAAGCAGCTAATACTGCGCTGGCATTACCTAATTTTATTCCATCAACTAAATGATCTAAGTTACCAACACCACCAGATGCAATTAAAGGAATATTTATCTTTGATGATATTTTTGACATTAAATCAATATCATAGCCAACTTGTGTCCCATCCCTATCCATAGAAGTAACTAATAGTTCGCCTGCTCCACTATCCTCCATTTTTTTTGAAAATTCTATAACATCAATATTGGTATTATTTCTTCCACCATGAGTAAACACCTCCCATTTACCTTCATTTAATTTTGCATCAATTGCTACAACAATACACTGTGAACCAAATTTTTTTGAACTTTCCTCAACTACTTTTGAATTTTGAACAGCTGCTGTATTTATTGAAACTTTATCAGCACCACAGTGAAGTAATTTAGAAATGTCTTCAACGCTTCTTACCCCGCCACCAACAGTTAAAGGTACAAAACATTTTTTTGATGTTTTTTCTACAACTTCATAAATTATATCTCTATTTTCATTTGAAGCAGTTATATCTAGAAAACATATTTCATCAGCACCACCATCGCTATAAATTTTAGCTTGTTCAACTGGATCACCTGCATCTTTTAAATCAACAAAATTAATACCTTTTACAACACGTCCATTTTTAACATCTAGGCATGGAATAATTCTGTTTTTAAGCATCTATTTCTCTCACTAAATCTTCTAATTTTATATCTCCATCGTATATGGCTTTACCAACTATTATACCTTCAATATTTTTTAAACTTTTAGCTTTTTTGATATCATCTATTGATGAAACTCCACCAGAAATAATTACAGGACAATTTGATATCTCAGCAACTTTCGATGTTTCTTCGAAGTTTGGACTTTGTTTAGTACCGTCTCTATTAATATCAGTATAGATCAATCTACTTACTCCATAATTATTTACTTCTTTTAAGAAATCTAAAGTTAATTGATTAGAACTCTCTTTCCAGCCGGATACTGATAGATATCCATTTTTAGCATCTAAACCTAACGCAATTTTGTTTGAAAATTTTTGACATACTTCTTTTAAAAAGTTTTTATCTTTTATGGCCGCACTTCCTAAAATTACTTTTTCAACACCAGTATCAATATATTTTTGAATGCTTTCAAAACTTCTAATACCTCCACCAATTTCAATTTTAAGGTCAAATTTATTAATTATTTCTTGAATAATTTCCAAATTAACTGTCTTTCCAGTTAAAGCTCCGTCTAAATCTACAATGTGTAAATTTTTAAAACCATGATCTTTATATTTGCCAGCTTGATCAACTGGCGACATTTTATATTCAGTTTTATTATCAAAGTCTCCTTTGACTAATCGCACACACTTCTTATCTTTTATGTCTATTGCTGGAAATATTTTCACTTATTTTTTAATTTTTCATCTTTCTTTGGTTTTCTAAAAACAATACTATCGTAATAAACAGTTTGATCAGGCAGACTTTCCCAATCAGAGTTCCAATATCCAATTGTTCTATGTCTATAAATACCAAGTTTAAAATAACCTGAATTACATGTATCAGCTAAAGTTTTAACATTTTTAAGATCTGCAAGTATCTCATTATTTTTATAAATTATGAATCTTCCAGTCTCATCATTTTTCCACAATACATGTAGTTTTATATGTGTCCATTTACCTTTAAGATCTTCTATTTTTCCAATAATAACAGGATCAACATTACTTGCTGCTTTGGTTTGCCAAGTATATTGATGTTCTCCTTTGTACTTTGAGTCAGCAAGCCAAAAATTACAACAGCTATGACAACCTTTTTGTTTATATTTTTGAGTATGATGTTGACCAAGTATTACCACGGCTCTTTTCTCTAAAGATTTATAACTTTCATCAAAATAAATAGCATACTCATATATATGCTCTTTTTTGTTTAAATTTTTTTTTTTATCAAAAGTAAGTTCTTGTCTACTTCTATTTCCTTTACCATCACATTCTAAATCTTTTGATGTTCCATCTCCACAACCAGCATCTTCTCTATTTACTATAACCTGAATACTTGTATCTCCCTCATAAACTGGAAATCCATCAGATTTATTTACATTTTTTATTCTATTTATTTTTTTATTTGGCATTGAAATATTAATTTTTTTAAAACCTTTGATATCTTTAGATTTAAATTTATCTCCAGCTAAGGCGAGATTGCTTGTTATAAAACCTATTACAAAAATTAATATAATTTTTTTCATAATTACAAATTTATAAAATTTTGAATAATTTGTAGACCAATTTTATCACTCTTTTCAGGATGAAATTGGGTTCCAAAAATATTATTTTTTTCCACTGAACATACAATATTTGATGAATAATCTGTTGTAGCAGAAATTACATTTTTATCCTCTGGAATAAATTCATAACTATGCACAAAATACATGTGTGAATTATTTTTTATATCTTTAAAGATCTTGCTTTCTTTAACAATATTTATCTGGTTCCAACCTATATGAGGAAGTTTATATTTTCCATTTTCGTTATCGATTTTTGAAACTTTACCAGAAATCCAACCTAACCCTTTTGTTTCAGTTTCTTCATAACCAATATCTGCAAACATCTGTAAACCTACACAAATTCCAAGAAGAGGTTTTTTATTTTTAATTGCAAATTCGTTTAGAGTCTCTACTAAACCATTAATTTTATTTAAAGCATCTACACAGCTTTTAAATGAACCCTGCCCTGGCAAAACTAATTTGTCGCTAGATTTAATCTTATTTAAATCTGAAGTTACTTCGATATTCACTTTATCTTTAGCTACTTCCTTAAAGGAGTTTATTACAGAGCTAATGTTGCCCGAATTATAGTCAACGATTGTGACATTCATTAAACTTATAAAGAACCCTTGGTTGAAGGAATTGATTTTCTATTCCTAGGATCCATTTCCAATGCAGTTCTTAAAGATCTTGCCAGTCCTTTAAAGCAAGACTCGATAATGTGGTGACTGTTATCACCATAAATATTTTCAACATGTAAAGTAATTCCAGCTGCTTGTGAAAAAGCTTGAAACCATTCTTTGAATAATTCTGTATCCATCTCTCCAAGCTTTTCTACTTTAAGCTTAACCTTCCAAATTAGATAAGGTCTATTCGATACATCAATGGCAACTCTAGTTAATGTTTCATCCATTGGAATCATTGCATGTGCATATCTTCTAATTCCAACAAACTTTTTAGATGCTTTTTTCAAAGCCTCACCAATTGCAATACCTGTGTCCTCTGTTGTGTGATGAAGATCAATATGTGTATCTCCTTTAGCTTTAATACTCATATCAATTGATGAATGTTTAGATAATTGCTCTAACATATGATTAAGAAAGCCAATTCCTGTATCAATTTTATATTTACCATTACCATCAATATTTAAATCAACACTAATACTGGTCTCTTTGGTTTTTCTAATAATTTTACCTTTACGCTTCATAATAAAAAACAGGTATACATATAATATTCAATTATAGCAATAATACTAAACCTGGTCTTGAACTATTAGATTTAATATCCATTTATAAGCTATGACAACGATTGTATTGGTAAGAAAAAATAATGAAGTAGTAGTTGCTGGTGATGGCCAAGTAAGTATGGGAAACACTGTTGTTAAAAGTACTGCTTCCAAAGTTAGAAAAATTGAAAAAAGAGAAGTAGTAGCAGGCTTCGCTGGTTCTACTGCAGATGCTTTAACTTTATTTGAAAGATTAGAGGCAAAAATAGAAAAACATGCTGGAAACTTATCTAGAGCAGCTGTCGAATTAGCAAAAGATTGGAGAACAGATAAATATTTGAGAAGACTCGAAGCATTGATGGCGATTGGAGATAAGAAAAATAGTTATATTATTTCTGGCACAGGTGATGTTTTAGAACCTGAGGGTGATGTAATAGGAATAGGTTCAGGTGGAAATTATGCTTTAGCAGCAGGAAAAGTTTTAATGGGTACAGACATGACTGCTGAAGAAGTTGCAAAAAAAGCTATTGAAGTTGCTTCAGAAATTTGTGTTTTTACAAATAATAATATTAAAATTGAAAAATTATAATGGAAAAATCTAACGTTACTCCACTAGTTCCTAAAGATAAGAATGCTAAAAATAATAAGTCTCTTGTAAGTTCATTGTCACCAAGAGAAATAGTTTCTGAATTAGATCGTTTTGTAGTAGGTCAAAATAAAGCAAAAAGAGCTGTAGCAGTTGCACTTAGAAATAGGTGGAGAAGACAGGCTCTAAAGGGTGAAATGAAAAACGAAGTTTTGCCAAAAAACATTCTTATGATTGGACCAACTGGTGTTGGAAAAACTGAAATATCAAGAAGACTTTCAAAACTTGCCGAAGCTCCATTTGTAAAAGTTGAGGCAACAAGATTTACTGAAGTTGGTTATGTAGGAAGAGATGTTGAACAAATTATAAGAGATTTAATTGAAATTGCTATCTCGATGGAGAAAGTTAAAAAAAGAAAAGAAGTTTATGCCCAAGCACAAAAACTAGCAGAAGATAAAGTTTTAGATGCTTTAGTTGGAAAAAAAGCAAGTCTTGCTACAAGAGAAAGTTTTAGAAAAAGATTGAGAAATGGAGATTTAGATAATAATGAAATAGAAATTTCTGTTAATGATACCGGTAGTAATAATACTTCTTTTGAAATTCCAGGTATGCCAGGTACAAATGTAGGAATGATAAATATTGGAGAAATGCTAGGTAAATCTATGGGCAGCAAAGAAAAAAAGAAAAAAATGTTAGTTAAAGAATCTCATGAAATTTTAATTAATGATGAATCTGATAAATTAATTGAACAAGACAAGATTATTAAAGCTGCAAAAATTTCAACGGAAAATAATGGAATAGTTTTTTTAGATGAGATAGATAAAATATCTGGAAGAACTGATAGGGTTGGTGGTGATGTTTCTAGAGAAGGAGTACAAAGAGATTTATTACCTTTAATCGAAGGTACAACTGTTAATACCAAGTATGGACCGATTAAAACTGATCATATTTTATTTATTGGTTCAGGAGCTTTTCAGCTTGCTAAACCTTCTGACTTATTACCAGAACTCCAAGGAAGACTTCCAATTAGAGTAGAATTAGAAGCTTTAACTAGTGAAGATTTTAAAAGAATATTAAAGGAACCTGATTTTAGTTTAATTAAACAATATATTGCTTTATTAAAAACTGAAAATATTGATCTTGAATTTTCTAATGATGGAATTGACACAATTGCAAATATTGCATCTGAAGTTAATGCAACTGTAGAAAATATTGGAGCCAGAAGATTACACACTATTATTGAAAAAATATTAGACGAAATAAGTTTTACTGCCACAGATAGATCAGGAGAAAAAATTGTAATCAACAAAGAATATATTCATAAAAACTTGGATAACCTTGTAAAAGATACAGATTTATCAAAATTTATTCTTTAAAAATTATTTTAGATAATTAAGTTCCTTCATTTCATTTTGAAGTTCTTTTTCTAGATTATCTTTTATTTCTATATCTAAAATTTTTTTCCAATCATTTTTAACCCCCCGATTGAAAAATTTGATTTTTTCACCTGTATTAGGATTTTCTCTTGCCTCAAAAAAAGTTTCTTTTTCTTCTAATTTTTGCATTTTATCAAAACTAGTAGTTTTTAATGCATTATTAAATTTTTCTTTATCTAATGTAAATTTTACTTTTCCAAGATGAGCAATAAACTTTAATATTTTTCTAAAGATTTTTTCAGTATCGTAAACCAAGTCTTCATATTTGATTAGTAAATATCTATTATATTTCTCAAAAACTTTCCAAGAATTGTAATGATATTTCCACGAACCCAAATAAGTTGTACAATAAGTTTTGGAATCTTTACCAAGTAATTGATACGATAACAATATATCAGATGATTCTTTTATAGTTTGTTGAAAATGATGAGAATAAGAAGTAATCACATTTCTTGGATCTCTAACAATATAAATTACTCCAAGTGTATTATGTCCATCAGTAAATTTAAATTCTTCTTTTTTGCCTTGTCCGTAAATTTCACCATTAAAAAAACAGCTATGTGTTTTGAGAAATCTTATGGTTTTTTTATCATAAAATGATTTTTGTAAATTAATGTAATTTTTATACATTTCTTTTTCATTATTTATATCAACACCTATTCGTTTAAATAAAGAATTATCTGGAAATTGTTTAATATTTCTAAGTAATTTAAAATTAAAATTTCCATCTTTTGAAAATATGTAAGAGGACAACAAAGATCTAACTAATGTATTTCCACTTTTTGGATATGATGCTAACCAAATTATCATAGTTAAAACTATTATATGTTTATGTTATTTTAAATAAATAAATTAATTTTTTTTTAAAAAAATATAAAATGCTCCACTCCCACCATCTTCAATATTTGCTTCTTTAATTTCATAAATCATTTTCATTAATTCTTGATTATTTCTGATAAATTCTGGTATAGAATATTTTAAAATACCCAAATCTTTAGAAACATAAGGATCTTTCTCATTATCTGAATGAATACCTTTACCGGTAATAATTACCAATTTAAAAATATTATCCTCGTAAGATTTCTTTATGAAGTTTTCTATAGTTTGATTAGCATCATCTAAAGTATAACCATGAAGATCTAATGATTTTATTTTTCCTCTTTTTCTCTTTTTTTCAAAATTATCTTTATTGGGTAATTTTTCATCTTTTAATAAAAATTCTTCCCAATCATTTTTATCTTTATCTGAAATTTTACTTTCCACCTAGTTAAGAGTATTTACTAACAACCAATTTGGATTGCTCGATCTCATATCTCTTGAAAATGTCCAAGTATCATAAATTGTTTTAATTTTGTCCGGATTTCCTGAAATAATTTTTTTCTCTTTATCGCGTATGCAAGTTATAATTTCACTAACAAAGTCTACCGTAACCTTTAAAATTCTATCAATTTTTTTGTGTTCTTTTATATTTGCCGATTTAATACCTATAAATGTTATTTCAGCAAAATGTCCTCTTTGATTTCTTTCCCTAAGAGCTATATTAAACTGATCATATATTTGTTTACTTAATAGTGGTTTACTGGCTATTAATTTATTATCATTATCACTAAAATCTGTGATGATGGTTTCGTATGCAATTTTAGCCCCTTTCAAAAATTCATTCTGAGCTTCTTCATCAAAATTTTCCTTTTTATTTATTTTATTTTCCTGATGTACTTTTTTTAAAATATTTTCAAATTGTGGAGTTGTTTTTCCTTCAAAACCTGTTCTTTTCCCAAGAATTCCTCTTAGTCTTAAAAAAATAAAACCAGCAATCATTGCTAGTAAAATAATATCTATATATTCAAAACTATAATTCATAATATTAATTTAATTACTATGTTGATTAATTTCAACTAGCAATTAGATTAAAGATAAATGAATACTGTTTTAATTGCTATAATCTTAGTACCAATAATAGAGATTTATCTATTTATAAAAATTGGCACTCAAATAGGGGCTTTTAACACCATTTCTCTAATATTTATTACTGCAATCATTGGAATAATCTATGCAAGATATGAAGGTTTAAACACACTCAAATCTGGATTTTCTCAATTAATTAAAAATGAATTACCTGCTTACGAAATAATTTCAGGAGCAGCAATTACTTTTGCTGCATTGCTTTTAATTATACCAGGATTTGCAACTGATATTTTAGGATTTTTATTAATATTTCCATTAACAAGAAAACTAATTTTTGGAAAATTTCTGAAAAAATTTAAGAATGAGACAAAAATTAAAAAACCATATATAGAGGGAGAGTTTGAAGACCTTGAGGAAGATGATGAGCGAAAATTATAAAATCATATTTAAATTTATCAAAGATATATCAGCTGAAACACCTGATATTGAAACATATTTATACGTAAAAGATTATATTTCTAAATATCAACTTAATATTGAAATAAATTCAAAACCTTTAAAGGATCAAATTATTGAAATAAACACAATGTTGAAATTTCAAGATAAAAGTGAAAGTAAAAAAAAATCACACTTTGAAATGATTTATACCACAGTAATAAAACTGAATAATGAAATTAAGGATAAAAATATTTTACAAAAAATTATTCTATGTGACGTTCAGAAGGAAATTTATTCTGAAATGGAAAAAGCTTTATTAAATCTTCTGCATATGTCAGGCTATTCTAATATTAAGTTTGAAAAAAAAATTGATTTTGAAGAACTTTATAATAAAAAATTTAATTAAAAAAAATTTTTTTTAAGGCTAGTTTTTAAATATTGATCGTGTTTACTCTTTTCTTCATCACTGAGTTTAATAATCTTTTTAAAATATAAAATATTTTTATCATTTATTTCTTTATTTTCGTTAGTTTCATTATTAAAATTTAAGGTAGGTTCTTTTTGATCAATTAAGTTTATGTAAACTTTTGATAATAAATCACAGTCAATAAGAGCAGTATGTTGGGTTCTTTTTGAATTATCAATCCTATATCTTTTACAAAGAGCATCTAAACTTGATGGTGAACCAGGAAACTTGTCTCTAGCTAAAATTAAAGTATCCACCACATCATTTTTTAGTGTCTCCTTACCAATTATTTTCAACTCATTATTTAAATGAGATAAATCAAACTCAGCATTATGAATAATTAATCTTTTACCATTAATGAAATTTAAAAATTCATCAGCTATTTCTTTAAATTTTATTTTTTTTGACAAAAATTCATCAGTATATCCATGAGTCTCCAGAGCTTTTTCAGAAACCTTTCTTTCTGGATTTAAATAACAATGAAATTTATTTTTAGTTGGAATTAGATTTTCCAATTCAATACAACCTATCTCAACTATTCGATGACCATCTTTTACTGATAGTCCTGTGGTTTCGGTATCTAATATTACTTCTTTCATTTATAAAACTTTTTTTAGAATATATTTAATATCTCTTTTAACAAATTTATTAGTAAAATTATTTTTAATAATAAAATGAGATTTTCTTTTTTTATAAACAAGTGATAGTTGTAATTTTCTAAATTTATTTAGTAATTTTTGATTAAAATTAGTTCTTTTTCTCAATCTTTTTAAAATATCTAATTTTTTAGACTGAACAAAAACTAAAATATCACTTTTTTTATTTATTCTATTTTCTAATAAAAGAGGAATATCTAAAATTACAACTTTTTTATTTTTATTTTTTTTCAAAAAAACATTCATTTTTTTTCTAATTTCTAAATGAACAACATTAATAATTTTTTTAAAATTATTTGAATTGGCTAATATTGCTTCTGTAACTTTATGTTTTTTTATTGGATAAGAATTAAAATACTTAGGTAAAATCTTTTTTAATTTATTAAAAATTTTTTTATTTTTTTTATATAATTTACCAACTTCTTTATCTGCATTAAATACAGGATAACCAAAACTCTTAGCCACATAAGTTTTGCCTGATCCTATATCTCCTAAAATTCCAATTCTTATCATTAATCTAAAAGTTTAATTGTTTCATCATCAATTTTAGCCATTTTTTTATGCCATATAGTAAATGATTGATGTGCTTGATAAATAAACATCATTTTTCCATTTTCCGCATTATTTCCAAATAATTTTGCTTTTTTTAAAAAAATTGTTTCCCTTGGATTATAAATTACATCATAAAAAAATTTGTTTGGGCCAATAGATGAAAAATCAATTTTTATCTCATCTTCATTATTCAACCCAATACTTGTCGCATTAATAATCATATCAAAATCTATTGTTTCGCCCCAATCAACTATTTCAAGATCTTCAAATAATTTTTTTATATTTTCTGCTTTTTCTTTAGTTCTATTACTTAATGTAATTTTTGAAGCTTTCATTTTTTTAAGCGAATAAATAATTGAGGGAGCAACACCTCCAGCACCTAGTATAAAAATTTTCTTATTATAAATATCATATTTTGCATATTTGATTGCCAATTCAAAACCAGCAATATCTGTATTATGACCAATTGTAATTCCATTTTGGAAATAAATTGTGTTAACGGATTGAGTATCTTTTGCTTCTGGACTTAATTCGTCTAAAAATGGGATTACTACTTTTTTAAATGGAACAGTAACATTAATACCATTTATTTTTTCTTCTTTAATTTCAGAAATGATATTTTTAAGCTCATTCTCATCAAGCCTTTTTTTATCATAAATAGCATCAATATTATTTTCTTTTAACCAATAGTTATGAAGTTTAGGTGACAAAGAATGATTTATTGGATTTCCAATTACTAAGTATTTTTTCATATCATTGATAATTATCCAAATATTCCTTAATTTTTTTAACTGGTAAACCCATAATTGTATCTTCGTCTCCTTCAATATTAGAAAATAAAGTTCTGCCCTCACCCTCTATTTGATAAACATTATAAGCAAACAAAGATTCATCGCTGATTTTTTCTAAATATTTTTTAAGTTCTTCATCAGACATTTTTTTCATGGTTAATACGGCTTTATCTGTATAATTCCATATCATTGAACCATTTTTTGAAATACAAACTGAACTTATTAAATAATGCTTCTTACCATTAAGTTTTTTTAAAGTCTTAAGTGCCTCATTCCTATCTAATGGTTTTGAAATTATTTCGCCTTCTAAATCAATAATACTATCTGCCCCTATTACGATATTTTCATTTTTTTTTTGACTTACTTGATTTGCCTTTAATTCTGCTAAATTTTTAGAAATAATTTCTGGAGTAGCTCCTTCATTTAAAAGACTTTGTTTAACAAGATCTTCATTAACATTTGATGGTTCAACAATACAATTAATATTATTTTTATTTAAAATTTCTTTTCTCACTCTACTCTTTGATGCAAGAATTAATTCAACCATTTTGTTTATAAATTTCGTATATTTTAATTACTGAAGCTGCAGTTTCTTCAACAGATTTTCTTGTTACATCAATTGAGGGCCATTTATATTTTCTAAAAGTATTTTTTGCTTCATCAATTTCTTTTTTGATTTTATCTAGATCTGTATAAGTTTTATTTTCAGTTTCTTTAAGTGAGCTCATCCTGTTTTTTCTAATATCTACAAGTCTTTCTGGCTCTGTATTTAAACCAACAACACAAGAAATTTTTGGATTTTCTCTCAAAATTAAAGGAATTGAATTTTCATTTACTATAGGGATGTTTGATGTTTTAAAACCTTTGTTGGCTAAATAAATTGATGTGGGTGTTTTGCTTGTTCTGCTAACACCTAATAATATTATGTCAGATTTTTTTATTTCTTTAACAAGATTCCCATCATCATGATTCATTGTAAATTGAATTGCTTCAATTCTTTTATAATATTCATCGTTTAAAGCATATTGCCCACTTGGTTGATGAGAAGCTTTTTGATTAAGTAGTTTAGAGAAACTTAATATAAGATTACCCAAAACACCAAAACAAGGTATTTTTTTTTCATTACTATTATTTGCAAGATACTTAGCAATATTAGTATCTACTATTGAGTATAAAATTATAGAATTAGAATTTTTTTCAGCTTCAGATAAAATTTTTAAAATTTGGTTTTCTGTTCTAGTAAATGAATAAGTGTGTATTTTATAGTTGATATTTTTAAATTGTGCTTTAATAGCAGAAAAAATCCTATCTAAAGTTTCTCCTGTTGAATCTGAAATAAGGTAAATTTGATAAATATTACTCATGTATTAAGTGTTAATAACTTTATTTCATTTAAATTATTTTTAATATTTTTAATATTTTTAAATTTATGTTGTAAAACATGGCTTTTATTAACATTATTAAACATGTGTATAAAGTTTTTCATATATTTTGATAATTTACTAATAAGCTTCAATTTTACTTATATATTTAATAAATTTTAAGCTCTAAATGTTAATAAAAAGTTTATAAAATGTTTATAAAAATTAATCATCATTATTCACAAATTATACTACAAATACTATCAATTATATTTAATTATTAATATGTCAGATATTAAAAAAGTAATAATTAATAAAAAAACAGACTTAAATCCTATATGGATAATGAGACAGGCTGGTAGATATCTTCCTGAATTTAGAGAAATTAGAAAACAAAATACTGACTTTATAAAATTATGTTTAAATCAAGAATTATCATCTGAAATAACATTACAACCATTAAAAAGATTTGATTTAGATGCTGCAATAATTTTTTCTGATATTTTAATGTTACCATATGGATTAAATCAAAAAGTAGAATTTAAAAAAAATTTTGGACCATTGTTAGGAGAATTAAATTTAAATGAAATTTTAAAGTTAGAAGAAATAGATTTTGTTCAAAAAATTTTACCTGTTTATAAAGCAATAAATATTGTTAGTAAAAATCAACTTACTAAAAATAAAAGTACAATTGGCTTTGTTGGAGCGCCGTGGACATTATTAGTTTATATGATTAATAAACAATCTCCAAAATTAAAGTTAAAAAATGATTTTTTTAAAGATAATTTTTTAATAAAAAAAATATTAATTATTTTGGAAAAATTCTTAAAAGTTCACATTAAAAATCAAATTGATAATGGTGCTGATATTATACAAATTTTTGATAGTTGGGCTGGATTATTAGAAAAAAAAGATTTACCAAATTATGTATATATTCCAACTTTAAATTTAGTGGAATTTGTTAAGACTTTAGGAGTTCCAGTTATATGTTTTCCAAGAGGTATAAAAGATTATAAAAATTATTGTGAAACGGTTAAACCTGATGCTATCTGTATTGATTACGAAGTAGATCCTATACAAATTAGGAAAGAAATTACCATACCTGTTCAGGGTGGGCTAGATCCTAAAATTTTACTAACTGATAAAGACAATCTTGGTAAAGAAGCAAAAAAATATTTAGATATATTTAAAAATCATCCTTATATATTTAATTTGGGTCATGGAGTTTTGCCAGAAACCGACCCAAATATGGTGGACTATCTTGTTAAAACAGTAAAAGATTATTAAATGAAAAAAGCTATAATATTATTTAATTTAGGAGGTCCTGATAAATTAGAGAGTGTTGAACCTTTCTTATTTAACTTATTTTATGATCCGGCAATACTAAATTTACCAAAGTTTTTAAGGTATCCTTTAGCAAAGTTAATATCTAATCGGAGAGCTCCGATAGCAAAAAAAATTTATAAAGAACTTGATGGTTCTTCACCCATATTAAAACTAACAATAGACCAATCTAGTGCTTTAGAACAAAGACTTAATTACACTGATAATAAAAATGAACACAAATGTTTTATTGTTATGAGATGCTGGAAACCAAGAGCAGATGATGTGATTAAAGATGTTATAAATTATAATCCGGACGAGATAATATTATTGCCATTATATCCACAATATTCAGCGGCAACTTCGGGCTCTTCTATTAAAGAATGGAATGATGTGTGCAAAAAAAACAACTATGAGGTAAAAACATCTACTATTTGTTGTTATCCTACTAACAGTCTTTTTGTTAAAAGTCATGTGATTGAAATAGAGAAAAAAATTAACAAATTAAAAAATTATAAATTAATTTTTTCTGCACATGGATTGCCAGAAAAAAATATTAAAAAAGGAGATCCTTATCAGTGGCAAGTTGAACAATCTGTTGCAAGTATTGTTAAAAGTTTAAATATAAATAACCTTGATTGGATTTTAAGTTATCAGAGTAGAGTTGGTCCTTTAAAATGGATTGGACCTTCAACAGATGATGTAATAATTGAAAATTCAAAATTAGGAAAAAAAATAGTTATTGTACCCATAGCATTTGTTTCAGAACATTCAGAAACTCTAGTTGAACTTGATATTGAATATAAAGAATTAGCTAATAAAAATGGATGCAAAGATTATATAAGAATTCCAGCGCTAGGAATAAATTCAGATTTTATTAATTCATTATCTACTTTGGTTATAAAGAAAGAAGAGAATAAATTTTCTGAAAATTTATATCCGCCAAAAACTCAATGTCCAAATCAATTTAAAAAATGTCCATGTTTATAAAATGAATACATATTTATTATTTAAGAGCTTACATTTAATTACTGTTATTTCATGGATGGCAGGTCTTTTGTATTTACCAAGAATTTTTGTTTATCATTCTGAAAATATTAATGAAACAATATCCACAGTATTTAAAATTATGGAAAGAAAGCTTTTTTATTATATTATGACACCTGCAATGATATTAAGTTGGTTTTTTGGTTTGTTGCTTATTTCAAAAATAGGATTCGATCAATTAACTAGTTTATGGCTTCAATTAAAATTAATATTTGTCGTTTTATTGACTGTTTATCATTTCTATCTAGGTTTTTTATTGGTTAAGTTTAAATTAGATAAAAATGAAAAATCATCAAAATTTTATCGTTTTTTGAATGAAATACCTACATTATTGCTTATTTTGATAGTTTTTGTAGTAATTTTTAAGCCAATCTAGGGTTGAATTATAATTAATAGTATATATATTTAATTCATTCATTAAGTCCTTAATAAATTTCAAATCATGAACATTCAAGAATTAAAATTAAAATCATCTGAACAGCTTATTACTCAAGCAGAGGAACTTGGTATAGAAAACGCTAGTACTTTAAGAAAACAGGAAATACTTTTTGCAATCTTAAAAAAAGTAGCTGAAAAAGAAGAAATTACTGGAGCGGGAGTACTACAATTGCTTCAGGATGGTTTTGGTTTTCTAAGAGCAATGGAGTCAAATTATCTTCCTGGACCAGATGATATTTATGTAAGTCCAAGTCAAATTAGAAAATTTGGTTTAAGAACAGGAGATACTGTTGAAGGTCCAGTGAGGGCACCAAAAGAAGGTGAAAGATACTTTGCTTTACTTCAAGTAAGTAAAATTAATTTTGAAGAGCCTGAAAAATCTAGACATAAAATAGCATTTGATAACTTAACACCTCTTTATCCAGACAAACAACTTGTTATGGAAGTGGAAATAACAAAACCAGATAAAAAACAAGATTTAACTCCAAGATTAATAGATTTGGTAAGTCCCATTGGTAAAGGACAAAGGTCTATTATTATTTCACCTCCTAAAGCAGGTAAAACAATGATTTTGCAAAGTATAGCAAACTCAATAGCTAAAAATTATCCAGAATGTTATTTGATGGTATTATTGATTGATGAACGGCCTGAAGAGGTAACAGATATGCAGAGAACTGTTAAAGGTGAGGTAATTAGTTCTACCTTTGATGAACCAGCACAACGTCATGTTGCTGTTGCTGAGATGGTCATAGAAAAAGCTAAAAGATTAACAGAACATAAAAAAGATGTAGTTATACTTTTAGATTCAATAACAAGATTGGGTAGAGCTTACAATGCCGTAATACCAAGCTCAGGTAAAGTTTTAACTGGAGGTGTTGATGCGAATGCTTTACAGAGACCAAAAAGATTTTTTGGTGCCGCAAGAAATATTGAAGAAGGTGGATCATTAACGATTATCTCTACAGCATTAATTGATACTGGAAGTAGAATGGATGAAGTAATTTTTGAGGAGTTTAAGGGAACAGGAAATAGTGAAACCGTTTTAGATAGAAAAATAGCTGATAAAAGAATATATCCAGCAATTGATATTACAAAATCAGGAACAAGACGAGAAGAATTATTATTTGATAAAAATGATTTACAAAAAATGAATGTGTTAAGAAGAATAATAGCTCCAATGGGTACAATGGATGCGATCGAATTTATTAACTCTAAATTAAAAGATACAAAAAATAATGCTGAGTTCTTTAACTCAATGAATAAGCCTGCTTAAATTTAATTAATGGTATCAATTCAAAATTTAGAATTTGAATTACAAGAATTATTTGAAAAACAAAATTATTCAAAAATAATATCTGAAATAACTTCTAAAACCAAAGAAAATGAGAGAAATGCCGGATTATTTGTTTTATTGGGTATAAGTAGAATTTCTCTTAATAAAAATAAAAACAAAAATGAAGTTAATATAGCCGTTAGTGATTTTAAAAAGGGATATCTTAAAGAAAAAGAGTCTGTTAATGGTCTGAATGCTTTAACAAATTTTGTTATTTCAAGTGCAATTCTTAGTGATTTTGAAAATTCAGATGTAGATTTTGATGAGATAATAAGTTTTTATAAAAAATCTCCTCAATTTTTCCAGGATAAAAGACCCATAAATATTGCTATGACTATGGTTTATAAAAGATTAAATGATTACAAAGGTATGTTATTTCATCTTGAAAAAATAATTAAATCTAATGATTTTATTGTTCAAGATTTGTGTAATTATGGTTATTGGAGATGCTTTGATAAAAATTGGTCTCAGCCTGATTTTTTTGAATTTGGTAAGTTTTTAAATGATAATTTAAATGAATATACTCAAGATGAAGTTGTTAAATTATCTAATAAAAAAAATAAGAAAATTAAAATTGGAATTTTATCTTCTGATATTAAAGACGCACACTCTGTAACTTATTTTCTAAAAACCATATTATTAAATTATGATAAAGAAAAGTTTGAGATTGTTTTATTTTTAAATCAGATACACGAAGATATTACAACTAATGAAATTTCCTGCTTAGTAGATAAAGTAATTAATGTTGGAAAACTTAATGATTTAAAAGCCTTTAATACCATCAGAGAATTTAATTTAGAAATAATGATAGATATAATGGGTTATACATCAAGAAATAGAATAGAGTTATTTAAGAATAGAATGGCAAAAAAACAGGCTATTTGGATGGGTTATTGTAATACCACAGGCGTAAAAAATATGGATTACATCATCACAGATCCTAATCTTATTTATGAGAATGAGAAAAATTTATACTCTGAAGAAGTTATATATCTTCCAGAAATTTGGAACTGTCATTCTGGATTTAACTTTAAAAGAAAGGAAAATTTACCCCCAATAATTAAAAATAATTTTATAACTTTTGGTTCTTTTAATAATCCCGCTAAAATGAATGAGACTGTAATTGATTGTTGGGCAAATATTTTAAAAAATATAAAGAATTCAAAGTTAATAATTAAATGCGCAAATAAAAAAAGAAAATTAGATAGAATTGAAAAACTATTTAAAACAAGAGGTGTTTTGGACTCAGTGATTTTTTATACTAGAATAGATAAAGTTGAAGATCATCTTAATTTGTATAAAGAAATAGATATAGCACTAGATACTTTCCCGTATAATGGTGTGACAACTTCATTTGAAGCTATTTGGATGGGCGTACCTGTACTTACAATGGCTGGTTATAATTTTAATTCAAGATGTGGTGAGTCAATAAATAAAAATTTAAATATGGAATATTTGATTGCTCAAAATGAAGATGAATATGTGACTAAAGCTCTAGAGTTAAATAGTGATTTAGATAAATATTATGAAATAAGAAAAAAAATATTCAAAAATTCTGAAAATAGTGCATTATTTAATCGCGATTCTTTTTCAAAGAATTTTTTTAAGGCTATAGAAAAGATAATCAATTAAAAATATTTAATTTTGATATTTTAATAATATATTTATACTCATGTTATGACGATCTATGCACTTTCATCAGGACCCGGCATATCAGGCGTGGCTATCATTCGAATTTCAGGGCCAGAGGCTGCAAAAGTAATTAAATCCCTTACTGGTAAGGAAATACCCAAGCCAAGAATGGCAACCCTAACAAAAATAAACAATATCAACACTTCTGAGCTAATTGATGAGGGAATAATAATCTGGTTTCCTGGGCCTGAGAGCTACACAGGTGAGGATATGGTTGAAATACATATACATGGAAGCAAAGCTGTAATATTGGCTCTACAAAATGAGATTGGTAAAGTAAAAAATTGTCGTTTAGCTGCACCAGGAGAATTCACAAAACTTGCTTTCCAAAATGGAAAAATAAATTTACTTAAAGCCGAAAGCATAGCCGACTTAATCTCTGCAGAAACTGAAATTCAGAGATTGCAAGCTGTTAAAATTATGAAAGGTAAGTCGTCAGAGAAATTTAATCAGTTAAGAGAAAAATTATTAAAACTTTTATCATTTATTGAAGCTAAAATAGATTTTCCAGAAGAAGATCTACCAGATGAAAATATTAAAAAAATAAAAAAAGATTCTACAGATGTTTTAAATGAAATAAAAAAAATATTAGACGATCAAAAAGTCGGTGAAATAATTCGTGAAGGTTTCAAAATTGCTATTATAGGTCCAACTAATGCAGGTAAGTCTAGCTTATTAAATAATTTATCTAATAGAGAAGTCGCTATAGTTTCCGAAATTGCAGGAACAACAAGAGACGTGATTGAAACTCATTTAAATTTAGATGGCTATCCTGTTGTTATTTCAGATACTGCAGGCATGAGAGAATCAAAGGATGAGATAGAAAAGAAAGGTATTAAATTATCATTGGATAGAGCTGAAAATGCAGATTTAAAGCTAGTCGTAGTTGATGCTAAAAGTATTGATTTAAGCGCTTTTTCAAATGATTTATTAAAAAATAATGCAATTTTAGTTATTAATAAGTCTGATTTATTGAAAAATGAATTAGATCCAGAGGTAACTAAATTAGAGCATGTTTTAATTTCATTAAAAGAAAATTATAATATTGATAAATTAATTTTAAAAATAAAGAATATTTTAAAAAATAAATTTATATCAGAAGAAGATATTCTAATTACAAGAGAGAGACATAGACAACATTTGGTTCAGTGTGGAGATCATCTAAAAAATTTTTTAGATAAAAATGATAAAAAAAATTTTGATAAAGCTGCTGAAGATTTAAGATTAGCTACTAGACATTTAGGCATGATTGTTGGAAAAGTCGATGTAGAGGAGATATTAGGAAGTATTTTTAACGATTTTTGTATTGGAAAATAATGTCGTTTTTACTGTGTTTTTGATATTTTTTTTCAATTTTAGTCGATAAATAAGGCTTATTTAGCAAAAAAAACTGAAATCTTGTAAATATTTTAATCGAATATAAATTTAGTTCATGAAAAATGAATTATCTTTTGATGTTGTTGTGATTGGTGGAGGTCATGCTGGATGCGAAGCAGCAACAGCATCAGCACGTCTCGGAATTAATACTGCCTTATTCACTCATAATAAAAATACCATAGGAGAAATGTCATGCAACCCAGCTATTGGTGGTTTAGGAAAAGGTCACTTAGTAAGAGAGATTGATGCTCTGGATGGGGTTATGGGTGAGGTAGCAGATAAGTCTGGAATACAATTTAGACTACTAAATAGAAGTAGAGGTCCAGCGGTAAGAGGACCAAGAACTCAATCTGACAGATCATTATACCGTAAATTTATGCAGGAAAAACTTGTAAACTACTGTAATTTAAGCATTTTTTCAGATCCTGTTGTTAAGTTTATTTTTAATAATAATGAAATAAGTGGATTTATAACATTAAAAGGTAACAAAGTAAGTTGTAACAAGTTAATTCTTACAACAGGGACATTTTTAAATGGCTTGATACATATAGGTGATGAGAGAACCCCTGCAGGTCGATTTAATGAAAAACCAAGTATGGGTTTAAGTGAACAATTAGAAAAATATAATTTCAAAATTGGAAGACTAAAGACAGGTACACCTCCTAGATTAGATTCCAGAACAATTAATTTTAAAAATTTAGAAAAGCAATTTGCTGACGATGATCCATATTTTTTTTCTTTCTTAACTAAAAAAAATTTAAACAAACAAGTGTCCTGTTCGATGACTTATACGAATGAAAAGGTTCATAAGATTATTGAAAATAATTTATCTAAAAGTGCTATGTACTCTGGGAGCATACAGGGTGTTGGTCCAAGGTATTGTCCTTCAATAGAGGATAAAATAGTAAAATTTTCTGATAAGACTAGACATCAAATCTTTTTAGAGCCAGAGGGCCTTAATGATCATACTATTTACCCTAATGGTATATCAACTTCACTACCTGAGGTAGTACAATATGAAATACTCAATAATATCAATGGTTTAGAAAATGCTAAAATTATTAGACCAGGATACGCTATAGAATACGACTATATTGATCCTAGAGAACTATTTTTGACATTAGAGACGAAAAAAATAAAAAATTTATATCTTGCAGGTCAAATCAATGGAACTACAGGGTATGAGGAAGCGGCTGCACAAGGTCTTATAGCAGGAATAAACGCTGCTCTGTCCTTAAAAAACATGGAGCCTTTTATCCTAGATAGATCAGATGCATATATTGGAGTAATGATAGATGATTTAGTCACTAAAGGTGTTGCTGAGCCTTATAGAATGTTTACATCTCGAGCTGAGTACAGATTAAGCCTCAGATCTGACAATGCTGATTTAAGACTAACACATAAGGGAATTCAGATTGGTTTAGTATCTAATAGTAGAAAAGAGATATTTGAGGATAAATTTGCCAAACTTAGTAAAATTTCTCTTCAGATGGCTAGTTTAAATATTTCCCCATCAAAAGCAGATAAATATAATATAAAAATAGCGAAAGATGGTATTTTTAGAAGTGCTGAAGAGATTTTAACTCAAAAAGACGTAGATATGAAAAAAATAAGGAATATTTGGCCTGAAATTCTTAATCATGGCATTGAGATTGATGAGCAGATTGAGATTAACTCACATTATAGAGGATATCTGAAAAAGCAAAAAGCCGATATCTTAGCTTTCAAAAGAGATGAGAACTTATCTATACCAGATAATATTGATTATGATCAATTCTCAGGCTTATCTAACGAGGTAAAAGCCAAATTCAAGCAAATTAAGCCTAAAACTATGGGTCAAGCCCTTAGAATTGATGGAATTACACCAGCAGCGGTATATATTTTGTTGTCACATGTTAAAAGAAGGTCTATTAAGCATATAGCTTAATGGATAATCAAATTTTAAATTCTTACTCAAAAATATCAAACTTGAATGTTTCACGTGAAACTTGTAATGAGCTTGAAAGCTTAATTTCAATGATTCAAAAAAAAAACAAAGAAATTAATATTATAAGTAAAAAAATGAGTGAAAAAGAGGCTATAAGGGAGCGTCATATAATAGATTGTGCGCAAATAATTGATTTTATTGATTTAAATAGTAATACAACCTCAGATTTAGGAACAGGAGCTGGTATGCCAGGATTAATCGTTGCGATAGTGATTAAAAATTTAAAAAATAGTATGAAAATTAACCTATATGAAAAAAGCTACCATAAATGCCTTTTTTTAAAAGAAGTTTCAAAAAAATTGAATTTAAATACTGATGTAATTCAAAAAGACATTTTTACGGTTAAAAATATTGAAACAGGAACAATAATTTCGAGAGCTTTTAAACCAATGCCAGTAATTCTTGATTTAGTAAATCAAAATTTTAGAAAATACAAAAACATAATTTTGTTCATGGGTAGCACAGGAAGAAAAATTTTAAACAATACACTCAAAGAGTGGGATTTAGATTATGAAGAAAAAAAAAGTTTAACTAGTGATGAGTCTTTTATATTAAATATTAAAAAAATTAAAAAAAAAGTTTCGTGAAAATAATTTCAATAATAAATCAAAAGGGTGGAGTAGGTAAAACAACAACAGTTATAAATCTGGCTTCGGCATTATCTCAACAAAAAAAAAAAATTTTAGTAATTGATCTAGACCCGCAAGGAAATGCTACAACAGGATTGGGATTATCTAATACTGAAAAATCAGATCAAACGATATATGGAATTTTAAATGGAACAATGACAATCTCAGATGTAATCAAGAAAACAAAATTTGAAAATTTAGATTTAATCTCTTCAAACGTAGACTTATCAGGATTGGAGATAGAAACAGCAGGGGATAGTGATAGAGCCTTTATTTTGAAGAGTAAATTAACCGCGTATTTAAAAGATTCTAGAACATTATATGATTATATTCTAATAGACTGTCCACCATCTTTGAGCCTGTTAACTGTGATGGCTTTAGTATCCTCAAATTCACTTTTGGTTCCCCTTCAGACAGAATTTTTTGCTTTAGAGGGTTTAACTCAGCTTATGAAAACTATTGAAAGAATAAAAGTTAATCTAAATCCTGATTTAACAATACAAGGAATACTTTTAACGATGTATGACAGAAGAAATAAATTATCTTCTCAAGTTGAAGCAGAAGCAAGAAATTATTTTAAGGACAAAGTTTATCGAACAGTAATACCAAGAAATGTTAGATTATCTGAAGCACCCTCACATGGTGTACCAGTTTTGGTATATGATAAAAATTGTCCTGGAAGTAAATCATATTATAGTTTTACAGATGAATTTGTTAATCAAGAGAGCAACATTGGGAGTGCTGCATAATGAATTCTAAAATTAAAAAAGGATTAGGAAGAGGTTTATCATCTTTAATCGGAGAAACAAAAGTAGAGAATAAAACAAATAAATTAAATTTAAGTGAAATTATTCCAAATAAATATCAGCCAAGAAAAGATTTTGATGAGGATAATTTAGAAGATTTAAGTAACTCAATTAAAGAAAGAGGAGTAATCCAGCCAATAATAGTTAGGAGATCAAATAGTGATGATACTAAATATGAAATTATTGCAGGTGAAAGAAGATGGTTAGCAGCTAGAAAAGCAGGACTACATGACATTCCAGTAGTTATAACCGAAGCTGATGACTTAAAGTCTTTAGAATTTGCTATTGTTGAAAACGTTCAAAGACATGATTTAAACCCTCTTGAAGAAGCACAAGGATATAAAAGGTTGATTGATGAATTTTCATATGATCAAGAAAAAGTATCTAAATTTATAGGTAAAAGTAGAAGTTATATAACTAATTCTTTAAGGTTATTAACCCTTCCTAAATCTGTATTACAATATATTGAAGATAAAAAAATTAGTGCAGGACACGCAAAAATATTAGTTGGTTTGGATAATACTGAATTCATTGCTAATAAAATCATTGAAAAGAAACTTTCAGTTCGTCAGTCTGAAAATTTTGTCAAAATTTTTAAAAAGAAAAAAGGCTCTTTTTCTTCATCAATTGATCCTAATATACAAAGTCTTGAAAGGTCGATATCTGACAAAATTGGCTTAATGGTCTCTATAAAAAATAATAAAAGGAACAAAGGAACTATTACTATTTCTTATCATGATATTGATCAATTAAACAAGATTATTGATATTATTAAATCTAATTATTAATATCCGAAGAGCTTTGTTCGAGAATAAAATTTGTAGTAATTAATATAGGGTTGTTAAAATTCTTTTTAATTTGAAGTTCAATATCGTTTAATTGGTAAATCAATTTCTTAATTTTATCCGATTTCCATTTATTAAGTTGAGTTTTAACTATTTCCTTATCTTTCCAAAAAATCGGAGGTTTAGCATATTCTATTGTTTTATTTACATCATTATTTTTTTCAAATTCAATTGATAATTTTAATACTTTTTTTGCTTTCATTAAAAAAGTTCTT
>CACFTS010000005.1 GCA_902569285.1 uncultured Pelagibacteraceae bacterium
TTCAGAAATATTTGTTTTATATTTTTTTACAAATTTCCACAAAAGCTCTTTGTTGTTAGCATTACTTGTTTCAACAAGATTAAGTAACATTGAAAAAGACATGATCATTTTTTCTTTTGGAACTTTGCTATTATGTACATGCCATACTGGATTCATAAGTAATTGTAATTCACTTTGAGTTTTTGCCTTTTCAATAAAGTCCAAATATTCATCAACGGCTTTTGGAACTATTTCCTTATGAAGTTTTTTAGCCCTTTTAGGATTTTGATACATATACAACGAAAGACTTTCAGGTGAAGCATATTCAAGCCATTGATCTATCGTAATGCCATTGCCTTTTGATTTTGATATTTTTTCACCTTTTTCATCTAAAAATAATTCATAAGAAAATCCAGATGGATTAGTTTTTCCAATTAATTTAATTATTTTTGTAGATAGAATTGCGCTTTCAATAAGATCTTTTCCGTACATTTCAAAATCAACATCTAAAGCATACCATCTCATTGCCCAATCCACTTTCCATTGTAACTTACAATTTCCATCTAAAATACTAGTCTCTAATTCTTTTCCATTATTATCAAAAACAATTTTAGATTTTTCTAGGATTATCTCTTTTACTGGAATTTCTAAAACTTGTCCTGTATCAGAACAAATAGGTAAAAATGGACTATAAGTTTTTTGACGTTCCTTGCCTAAAGTTGGTAATATAATATTCATAATTTCATTATAGTTTTTTAAAATTGTTTGAAGCGAAGAATTAAAAAAACCTGACTTATAAAGAGATGTTGAGCTTTTAAAATTATAAATAAAATTAAAACTATCTAAAAAATTTTTGAGCATTTCATTGTTATGCTCACCAAAACTACTAAATTTATTAAAAGGATCTGGAACTTGGGTAAGTGGTTTGTGCAAATTTTTTTCTAATAATTCTTTTTGAGGTACATTGTCAGGAACTTTTCTTAAACCATCCATATCATCTGAAAATGTAATAATTTCTATTGGAAGATCAGTTAAATGTTTCAAAGCATTAAGCATCATTGATGTTCTTGCGACTTCTCCGAAAGTACCTATATGAGGAAGACCACTAGGACCATAACCTGTTTGGAGAATGATTTTTCCTTTTTTTTCAATTAAGGATTTTCTTTCTCGAAGCATTTTTTTAGCTTCAACAAAAGGCCATGCACTTGTTTTGTCTAAATTTTCTTTTTTAATCATGAATAATTCAAATAAAATCTCAAATTAACGATTTAACTAATTCTTATAGAGTTGAAATTTATTTACCATAAAATAATGTTCTTTCAAAATGTCTAATTATAAAACAGTTTTTTTTACTCTTGGAATTCTTCAGATAATTCTCGGAATTTTTATGTTGATCCCAATAATTACACAATTTATTTACGATGAAGTTGATTCATCTTTTTTTGGTGCTTCAATTGTTACTATTGTTTTTGGGACCCTATTTTTTTTGTCAAATTTAGATCATGATAAAAAATTAAATTTACAACAGGCTTTTTTATTAACCGCATTATCTTGGTTAAGTATAGCGGTTTTTGGATCTCTCCCTTTTATTTTTTCAAGTGTTAAATTTTCTCCCATTAATGCCTTTTTTGAAAGCATGTCTGGAATTACCACCACTGGTTCTACAATCATTGCAAATTTAGAAATTATACCAAAAGCAATTTTATTATGGAGAGCAATACTTCAATGGTTAGGCGGTATCGGTATAATTGTTATGGCAATTACACTAATGCCGATAATGAATGTTGGCGGTATGCAATTATTTAAAATTTCCAATAACGACTCCTCTGAAAAAATTCTTCCTAAATCTAAAGAAATTGCTCTTAGATTAATCTATATTTATTCAGGTTTAACTGCACTCTGTGCAATCTCTTATAAATTTTTTGGAATGAGTATTTTTGATAGTTTAACACATTCAATGACTACAATAGCAACTGGTGGTTTCTCAAACTATAACGATTCTATCGGTTTTTTTAATAGCTTTTCTATAGAAATTTCAGCGATGATTTTTATAATTTTAGGAAGTTTGCCTTTTATAGCTTACATAAAATTTTTAAATGGTAATAAAAAAATATCCAAATTAAAACTTTTCTAAAAATTATATTAATTAGTATTATTCTCTTATCAGTCTACTTAACTATAAATAATTCAACACAACTAAATCTAAGATCTATTTTTTTTAATGTTATTTCTATTTTAACTGGAACTGGTTATGTTAATGCTCAATTTGACAACTGGGGAAGTTTTCCTTTAATTTTATTTTTAGGACTAATGTTTATAGGTGGATGTGCTGGTTCAACAACATGTGGTATTAAAATATTTAGAATACAAATTTTATATTCATTTGTTTCAAGTCAACTCAAAAAAATTATTTATCCTAAAGGCATTTTTGTCTTAAAATACGATCAAAATCCTGTTGATAATAAATTTGTTGCTTCAATAATTTCATTTATTTATATGTATTTAGTAATTTTTTTTATTATTACAGCACTACTTTCATTAACTGGTCTTGACTTTATCACTGCAATATCTGGGGCCGCTACTTCTATTTCAAATGTAGGTCCTGGATTAGGATCAATAATTGGACCTAATGGAAACTTTTCATCTTTGCCAGATATTTCAAAATTAATATTAACTTTAGGTATGATTTTAGGTAGACTTGAGCTATTTGCTATATTAGTGTTATTTCTACCTTCTTTTTGGAGAAATTAATTATGTCAGAAGTTAAAAAAACATCATGGTTTGAATCTCTCTCAGTTTATAAAGATATTAGAATGCTAAGAATTTTGCTCTTGGGTTCTATAAGTGGTTTCCCGTGGGTTTTAATTGCGAGTAGTTTAAGTCTTTGGCTTAAAGAGGAAGGACTTAGCAGATCAACAATTGGATGGGCAGGTTTAATTTTTGCTGTATACGCATTTAATTATTTATGGGCACCAATAATAGATAGAATTCAAGTACCATTATTAACAAAAAAACTAGGCCATAGAAGAGGATGGATAGTTTTAATGCAAATAATTATTTTATTAAGCTTATTAGTTTGGAGCGTTATAAATCCTACACAAAATTTAGCTTTATTAATATCAGTAGGATTGGTTATTGCCATAGCTTCAGCTACTCAAGATATAACTGTAGATGCTTTAAGAATTGAGCAAATAAATGAAAATGAGGGAAAATCAATGGCTGCTGGTGCAGCAATGGCTGTGGTTGGTTGGTGGACAGGTTATAAATTAGGAGGAGTTGTTGCTTTATTTACAGCTGAATTTTTTGAAAATCTTGGTATCTCAGACTATTGGCAAGCTACTTTTATAGTTTTGGGTGTTTTAATTATTTTAATGAACATTGGATTAATGTTTGTTCATGAACCAACAGAGACAGATAGACAAGCTAAACAAAAAGAGACTGACAAATTAATTGAAGAAAAGCTTGGATCAAACAATATTATAACTACTTTTGTAGCTTATATTACAGGAACTATTGGTGGACCTATAATTAGTTTCTTTAAAAAAAATGGATTTGCTATAGCGGCAGGAATTTTGGGATTTGTTTTTTTGTTTAAAATTGGAGAGGCTTTTTTAGGAAGAATGTCAATTGTCTTTTATAAAGAGATTGGCTTTTCAAAAGGCCAAATTGCAATTTATTCCAAAGGACTTGGTTGGATCACAACTGTAGTGTTTACATTGTTGGGTGGTATAATGGCTATGAGAACTGGAACAATAAAAACAATGTTCTTTGCTGGAGGATTAATGGCTATAACAAATCTTTTATTTGCAGTTCTAGCATGGACAGGTAAATCTGAAATTTTATTTGCAATTGCTGTTATTGCTGATGATATTACGGCTGCATTTGCTACAGTTGCATTTGTTGCATTTATATCATTGCTGGTTGATAGAACTTATACGGCAACACAATATGCTCTACTTGCTTCAATCGGTACCGCCGGTAGAACTACATTGGCTTCCTCTTCAGGAGCATTAGTCGACTGGTTGAATGGAGATTGGGGAACATTTTTTGTTTTAACTACTATAATGGTCATTCCTTCATTAGTTTGTTTATGGCTCATTAAAAATAAAATTAAAATTGGTGCAAAATAATTTTTATTTTAAAGGTAATTTTTCAAATATTCATAAAAAACCTTCAAAGTTTTCTGAAGTGTCTTCTCAATTATTGTATGGAGAAAAATTCAAAATTTTATCAAAAAATAAAAATTGGATTAAAATTAAAACATCATTTGATAATTATATTGGGTATATTAAAAATGCTCAATATGTAGAAAAATTTAAACCAAATTATAAAGTAAGTAATCTAAAAGCAAAAATTTTTAAAAAACCTAATTCTAGTTCTAAAAATTGGCTTACACTTGGATCTAAATTATCAGTCATAGATGAAAATAAAAATTATATAAAAATTGAGAAAAATAAATGGATTAAAAAAAAAGATATTAAAAAAATAAATCATAAAGAAAAAAACTTTATTAAAACCTTTAAAAAATTCTTAAATGTTAAATATGTTTGGGGAGGAAAAACATATAAAGGTATTGATTGCTCAGCTTTATTACAAATATTTTTTAATTATAATAACTTGTTCTACCCAAGAGATACAAAAGATCAGATTAATTATTCAAAAGGAAGCTCGATAAAAAAAAAGTTCAAAAAAGGAGATATTATATTTTGGAAAGGCCACGTTGCTATGTGTTTAAATTCAAAAAAACTAATTCATGCATATGGACCTGAAAAAAAAGTTTTAATTATGCCAATAATAAAAACAATTAATAGAATTCGAGAAACAGCCAAACTTAAAGTAAAAAAAATATCTAGGATAAAATATTAATTTCTACCAAAATCGGGCTTATCAATATCTTGCTTTAACTTAATTATCTTTGATCTTACTTTTTTAGTTTGAATAAGTTTTTTTAAAATTGACTTATTATTTTTAGAATTAATATCTTTTTTAAACGCATTCAAATTTTTAATAAACAAATTTATAGCTTTTGAAACATTAATTTTATTATCAAAAAAAATGTCTCTCCACATTATTTCATTTGAAGATGCTATCCTTGAAAAATCTCTTAGACCACCTGCACTATATTTAATCAAATCAAAGTTTTGTATTTTTTCAAAATCTTGAGCCGATTTAACTAAATTGTAAGCAACCAAGTGAGGCAAATGGCTTGTAATTGAAAAAATTTTATCATGTTTTTCTGGTTTCATAACAACAACTTTTGAACCTATTTTTTTCCAAAAAGAACTTAAAAATTTTAAATGTTTCAAATTAGTTTTGTTGTCTTTAATTAAAACACACCATTTATTTTCAAATAGATCTTGTTTACCATGTTCAGGACCACTGACTTCCGATCCAGCTATTGGGTGACTTGAAGTCCAAAAAATTTTTTTTTTTAAATATTTTTTAATTATTTTTACAGACTTTAATTTTGATGAACCCACATCTGTAATGATATGTTTTGGTGTTAGATATTTATTTATTTTTAGAATTATTTTTTTGTATTCACTCATTGGTGTACAAAGAATAATCAATTCTGATTGGGGCAAGGCATCATATAATTTCTTAACTAAAACTCCAGGTAATTTTAATCTTTTAATTTTTGTTATATTTTTTTTTGATTTTTCATAAACAAAAATTTTTTTGGCTAATCTTTTTTTAGAGATTCTTCTTAATAAAGAAGAGCCCAATAATCCACAACCAATAATTAATACATTTTTCATTTATTAAATATACTTTCTACTACACGAATAAATTTTAAACAATCAGTTTTTGAACCAATTGTTAATCGCAACATATTTTTTATTTTATAACCATCTTCAGTTGATCTTAAAATAATTCCTTTTGTTTTAAGTTTTTTATAAAAATATTTAGCTTTAAATTTACATTTAGCAAAGTCTAATAATAAAAAATTAGCAGAAACCTCATTTGAATTAATATTATATTTATCCAGAAATTTTTTTAATTTTGTTGCATAAATAATATTATGTTTAATTGAACATGATATAAATTTTATATCTTTAAGAGATTCTAAAGCTGCTTTTTGTGCAACTTCATTAACGTTAAATGGTGGCTTAATTATATTTAAAGCATCAATTATTTTTTTTTGTCCATAACCCCATCCTATTCTCAAAGATGCTAAACCATAAATTTTTGAAAATGTTCTTAAAATAAAAACATTTTGTTTATTTTTAAATAAATCCAAACCAGATTTATAGTCTGAATTTCTCATATATTCAGCATAAGCATCATCTACTACTAACAATATATTTTTTCTTAATTTTCTTCTTAATTGAACAAGTTCAAATTTATTTAAATAAGTTCCAGTTGGATTATTTGGATTAGCTAAAAAAACTATTTTTGTTTTTCTTGTTACTTTTTTTAATATTTCCGAAATTGAAACTTTAAATTTTTTTTCTCTTGCAAAAACTACTTTTGCACCAACTATTTTTGAATAAATTCTATACATCAAAAAAACTAAATTGAGGAACTATTACCTCATCCTTTGATTTTAGAAAAAGTTGACACAACATCTGAATAACCTCATCTGATCCAGCACCACAAATAATTTTTTCCTTATCACATTTAAACTTTTTTGATATTTGATTTCTTAATTCTTTTGACTTTCCATCTGGATATCTAAAAAAATTTACATTTTTATTAGATATAACTTTTTTGACTTTTGGACTTACTCCCAGTGCTGATTCATTTGCAGAAAGCTTTATGATTCGCTTCAATCTTTTAATACTAGATTTGCCCGGTTTATAGGCTTCTATATTAAATTTCTTAAATCTTAGAGTTGTCATCTTTTAAATTTTAAGTTCTTTATAAATAAAATAACAATTTTTTATATAGTATTAATAAAAATATTTTTAAAAATTGACATACTAAATAACTTCTTGTACATAATTTGTGCGCTGATTTACCTGAATTGCGAGCGCTTTAAAAAAACAGCTAAAAAAGTTTTTTTTCTCACAATTCATTTTCAGCCTTAATTATGAATATTAAAGAAAACATAAAAACACTTATTATTAAAAAACCATTAAAACTAGATTGTGGTCAAACTATTAGTAATTTTCCCCTAGCATATGAAACATATGGTTCACTTAATAATAATAAAGATAATGCTATTTTAGTATTTCACGCCTTAACTGGAGATCAATTTGTTGCAGGCTTAAACCCTATTACTAATAAAGATGGATGGTGGTCTTTCGTTGTCGGTCCAAATAAATCTATTGATACAAATAAATATTTTGTAATTTGTGCAAATGTTATTGGTGGATGTATGGGGTCTTTTGGTCCAAGCTATGAAAATCCAAAAACAAAAAAAATTTATGGTACTGATTTTCCAGTAATTACAATCAATGATATGGTTAATGCTCAAGTAAATCTATTAGATCATTTTGGAATTAAAAAACTTTTTTCCGTTACTGGTGGTTCAATGGGTGGAATGCAGGTTTTACAATTTGTAAGTAACTTTCCTGATAAAACCAAAACTGCAGTTCCTATTGCTTGTACATCTAGCCATTCAGCACAAAACATTGCATTCAATGAACTTGGTAGACAAGCAATAGCAGCAGACCATAATTGGTTAGACGGAAAATATACATCTAAAAATACTGTTCCTGATAAAGGGTTAGCTGTAGCTAGAATGGCGGCACATATTACTTATTTATCTAAAAAAAGTCTTCAAGAGAAATTTGGAAGAAAACTTCAAAAAAGAGATAATCTTAAATTTGGTTTTGATGCTGACTTTCAAATAGAAAGCTATTTAAGATATCAAGGCTCAGTATTTGTAGATCGTTTTGATGCAAACAGTTATCTTTATATCACTAGAGCTATGGACTACTTTGATTTAGTTAAACAATTTGATGGTAATTTATCTAATGCTTTTAAAAATACAAAAGCTAAATTTTTTATAATATCTTTTACATCAGATTGGCTTTACCCAACACAAGAAAATAAAGATATAGTTATTGCGTTAAATGCAATTGGTGCAAATGTAGGTTTTGTAGAAATAGAGTCTGACAAAGGACATGACTCATTTTTATTAGATGTTCCAGATTTTTTAAAAGCTCTTAAAAATTTTTTAGATAAATCATACACAGAACAATAATTATGAAGTCAGAATATAAAATAATTACAGATATAATAGAAGCAAATACAAGAGTATTGGATGTTGGGTGTGACGACGGAACTTTAATGGAATTTTTAAAAAAAAATAAAAATGTTGATATTAGAGGAATTGAAATTTCAAAAGAAAAAGTTCAAACTTGTATATCTAAAGGATTAACTGTCATTGAGGGTAACGCAGAACTTGATTTGAAACAGTTTCCAAATGATTCCTTCGATTATGTTGTTCTTGGTCAAACTTTACAAGCTTTTATAAATCCAGAAATTGTTATCAAAGAACTTTTAAGAGTTGGAAAAAAAGCAATTGTAACTATTCCAAATTTTGGTCATTGGAAAGTAAGAATAAATTTATTAACTAAAGGAACAATGCCAGTTACCAAAACACTACCCAATGATTGGTATAACACACCAAATCTCCACATGTGTACAATTAAAGATTTTGTTAGTTTCTCTAAAATAATTGATTTTAAGATTTTTAAATCTTTAGCATTAATAAATAAAAATGTATCTACTATAAATAATTCTAATTTATTTTTTAAAAATTTGTTTGCAGAACTTGGTATATTTTTAATCGAAAAATAATATGAAAATTGAGATAATTAAATGTCTACAAGATAATTATAGTTATTTAATTATTGATGAAAAAAACAAAAATGCATGTGTGGTTGATCCTAGTGAGGCAAAACCTGTCATTAATTTTATTGAAAATAACCAAATAAATTTAAAATATATTCTCAATACTCATCATCATTATGATCATGTTGGTGGAAATCTTGAATTAAAGAAAAGATATAATTCTTATATAATTGGATTTAAAGGAGATAAAGATCGTATCCCAGAAGTTGACATTCTTGTTGAAAATAATCAAATTTGGAAAAAAGATAATTTTGAAGCAAAAATTTATCACATCCCTGGTCATACAACAGGGCATATCGCTTATCATTTTTTTAAAGAAAGAAAAATTTTTACTGGTGATACATTATTTTCTCTTGGATGTGGTAGAATTTTTGAAGGAACATATGAACAAATGTTTAATTCTTTGAATAAGATTAAAGAACTACCTAAAGATACTGAGATTTATTGTGGTCATGAGTATACGCTACAAAATTCAAATTTTTGTATAGCTAATGATTCTCAAAATTTAAAACTTAAAAATAAGATTGTAAAAATTAAAGAAAAACTTAAAAATGGTTTACCAACCATACCAACTATTTTAGATGATGAAATAGAGTGTAATATATTTCTTAAAGCTAAAGATATAAAAAGCTTTTCAAAATTAAGAGATTTAAAGGATAATTTTTAACTTATAGAGCTTGACTAAAGTAATGCTCAGACTATATTGCGATAATTAAAAATTACACTAACAATATGTCATTCGCAGTAATACAAACAGGTGGAAAACAGTACAAAGTAAAATCTGGTGAAATCTTGAAAATAGAAAAGTTACCAGACTCAAAGCCTGATACTAAAATAGAATTTAAAGAAATTTTAGCATATGGTGACAATAAAGTAATAGAAGTTGGAACGCCAATCGTTCAGGGAGCAAAAGTAGAAGCTAATTTAATTAAAAATAGCAAAAATAGAACTGTTTTAATTTTTAAGAAAAGAAGAAGACAAAATTCAAGAAGAAAAAATGGTCATAGACAAAAATATTCTATGATAAGAATTAACAAAATTTTTTCTAAAGATGGTAAAATTTTATCTGAAGCTGAAAAAATTTCAAAGCCTGCTAAAAAAGAAGAGGCTAAGAAGGTAGTAAATAAATAACTAGGAAAAAATTATGGCAACAAAAAAAGCAGGTGGATCATCTAGAAATGGAAGAGATAGTGCTGGCAGAAGACTTGGAGTAAAAAAATACGGTGGTGAAACTGTAGTTCCTGGAAATATAATTGTTAGACAAAGAGGTACTAGAATATTCCCTGGAGAAAATGTAGGAATGGGAAAAGATCATTCAATTTTTTCAGTAATTAAAGGTAAAGTCGTTTTTAAAAAAACGAAATCAGATAGAACTTTTGTTTCAGTAAAACCCAATTAATAGTACAACTTAAAACTAGTGTTGTATTATGAAATTCTTAGATCAAGTAAAAATTTATATCAAAGCTGGAAACGGTGGGGATGGCTCACCAAGTTTTAGAAGAGAAAAATTTATTGAATATGGTGGACCAGATGGTGGTGATGGCGGAAAAGGTGGCTCGGTTATTTTAAAAGCTGAACAAAACCTCAATACTTTGATTGATTATAGATATCAGCAGCATCATAAAGCACAAAGAGGTGATAATGGTACAGGTCAAAATAAAACGGGTAAAAGTGGAGATAATTTAATACTCAAAGTTCCTTTAGGAACTCAAGTTTTTGAAGAAGATAACAAAACACTAATTTACGATTTTTTAAAAATTGGTGAAGAATTTGTAGTTGCTACAGGTGGTAAAGGTGGTCTCGGTAATACTAGATTTAAAAGTTCAACAAATAGAGCTCCGAGGAAATTTACTAAAGGATATACAGGTGAAGAATTTACAATTTGGCTTCAATTAAAAACAATTGCTGATATTGGAATAATTGGATTACCTAATGCAGGAAAATCAAGTTTGTTATCAGCAATAACTAATGCAAATCCTAAAATTGCTAACTATCAATTTACAACATTAAACCCTAATCTTGGAGTAACTAAATATGATGACAAAGAAGTTACTATCGCAGATATTCCTGGTTTGGTGGAAGGGGCACATAAAGGAACAGGTCTTGGTACACAATTTTTAAAACACATTGAGAGATGTAAATCTCTTTTACATTTAATTGACATTACAAATAGTGATCTCAAAAAATCTTATAAACAGATCAAAAATGAATTGAAAAATTATAGTTCTAAACTTGCTAAAAAAAAAGAATTAGTAGTTTTAAATAAAACAGATTTAATTAATGAAAAACAAATAAAAAAAATTATTAAAGATTTTTCCAAAAATACAAAGTCTGAAATTGTTACGCTATCTACATTAAAAAAAAGTTCTGTTTCTAAAATTAAAGCTAAATTAATATCTTATGCATCTTAAAAACTCAAAGATAATTGTAATTAAAATTGGATCATCACTATTAGTTGATGATAAAAAAAAAATTAGAAAAAAATGGTTATCTAGCTTTGCAAAAGACATTCAAAAATTAAAATCTAAAAATAAAAAAATAATAATTGTTAGCTCGGGAGCTATAGCTCTTGGGTGTAAAAAAATGAATTATAATAAAAAAAATCTTAAACTTGATAAGAGCCAGGCAATAGCTTCTATAGGTCAGATAGAATTAATGAATTTATTTTCACATACATTTTCAAAATACAAATTAAATATCTCTCAGATTTTACTAACTTTAGATGATACCGAAGAAAGAAGAAGATCAATAAACGCAAAAAGGACTTTTGAAAATTTATTTCAACTTAATTATATTCCAATAGTTAATGAAAACGATACTATTGCTACTTCAGAGATAAAATATGGAGACAATGATAGACTAGCATCTAGAGTGGCTCAAATAACTAATGCAGATACTTTAATCTTGTTGTCTGATGTTGATGGACTCTTCACAAAAAATCCAAAAATATTTAAAAATGCTAAATTAATAAAAAAAATAAATAATTTAAATAAAGATATTCAAAATATTAATATTAAAGGTATGACAGAATTTGGAAGTGGTGGAATGAATACTAAAATAGATGCAGCTAAAATTTGCAATTTAGCAGGTTGTAACATGGTCATAGCAAATGGATTATACTTAAATCCAATTAGTCTAATAGAGAAAAAAAATAATTGTACCTGGTTTATATCTAAAATATCAAAATTACATGCTAGAAAAAAATGGATAATAAGTTCTATTTCCCCAAAAGGAGAAATTATTATTGATGACGGTGCAAAAAAAGCACTTACTAATGGGAAAAGTTTATTGGCCGCCGGTATAAAAAAAGTTTTAAGAAAATTTAACAAAGGTGATCATATCAAAATTTTAGACAATAAAAGAAAAGAAGTTGCTAGAGGTCTAAGTTCTTTTTCATCTGAAGAAATTAATAAAATCATGGGCTATCATTCAAATGAAATACAAAAAATTCTTGGGTATGTTTCAAAATCTGAAGTAGTTCACAAAGATGATATGGTAGAAATATAATGAAAAATTTATTAATAAATATTGGTAAAAAATCAAAGAAAGCATTTTCTTATCAATTAAATACGAAAAAAAAGAATAAGGTTTTAAAAAATTACTATCAACTAATTGAAAAAAATAAAAAATTAATTATCAAAGAGAATAAAAAAGACATTAAAAATTCTAATAAGAAGAAATTAAAAGATAATCTAATAAAAAGACTCATCTTAAATGATAAAAAAATTTCAGATATAATTAATTCAATTAAAAAAATAATAAAACTAAAGGATCCAACTAATATTATCTTAGAAAAATGGAAAAGACCTAACGGTTTAAATATTTCAAAAGTATCAATCGCAATAGGAGTTATTGGAATAATCTATGAAAGCAGACCTAACGTAACATCAGATGTTGCTTCACTATGTTTTAAGTCAGGAAATTCAGTAATCTTAAAAGGTGGTTCAGAGGCTTTTTACTCAAATCTAATTTTATCAAAATTATTCAGAAAATCTCTTAAAAAAAACAAAGTGGATGAAAATTTCGTTCAATTCATTGATATTAAAAAAAGAAGCGTAGTTGATTTTTTGTTAACTAAAATGAATAAATTTATTGACGTAATCATTCCTAGAGGAGGAAAAAGTTTGGTTAAAAAGGTCCAAAATTTATCTTCTATACCAACGATAGGTCATCTAGAAGGTATTTGTCACTCTTATGTTGATAAAGATGCCAATCCTAAAATTGCTAAAAATGTCATTCACAATGCCAAATTAAGAAATACGGTAATTTGTGGAGCAACAGAAACAATTTTATTACATGAAAAAATAATTAAAAAATTTGGTATTTCTATTTTAAAAAATTTAGAAGAAAATGGATGTAAAATTATTGGAGATAATAAAATTAAAAAATTATATAATGGAAAAATACAAAAAGCTTCTATTAAGGATTGGTCTAAGGAATATTTATCACCAACAGTATCTGTAAAATCTGTTAAAAATTTAGACGACGCAATAATGCATATTAATAAATATGGAACAATGCATACTGATTGTATTATTACACAAAATAAAAAATCTGCAAAAAAATTTTTAAAAAAAGTAAAAAGTTCTATTGCAATGCATAACACATCAACACAATTTGCTGATGGAGGAGAATTCGGTTTTGGTGGAGAAGTGGGAATTTCTACAAATACTCTTCCACCTCGTGGTCCGGTTGGTTTAAATCAATTAGTTTCATATAAGTATCAAATTACAAGTAAAGGAAAAATAAGGAAATAAATTGAATATAAAAAAAAATAAAATTGGAATTCTTGGAGGATCTTTTGATCCTGCTCATAAAGGTCATTTAGCAATATCTAAAGAGGCTGCTAAAAGATTTAAACTCAAACAAATAATATGGGCTATTACAAAAAAAAATCCTTTTAAAAAAAAAAGTAATACAACTCTTTTAACTAGAATCAAATATTGTAAAAAAATTATAGGAAAAATTAATTTCATAAAAGTAAGGTTTTATGAAGATTTAATTAAGTCAAACAAGACAATTAATTTAATAAACTATTTTATTAAAAATAAAAAAAATGAAATCTATTTCTTAATGGGAGCTGATAGTTTAATTAATTTTCACAAATGGCATCAATGGGAAAAAATTTCACAAAAATGCAATATTATTGTCTTTGATCGTTATGGATATAAAAAAAAATCTTTAAATTCAACAACATTTAAAAGATTAAATAAGAAAAATTTGAAATTTATTGAGTTTAAAAAAGTCAATATTTCTTCTTCTCAATTAAGAAAAATTTGATAATCTTTAATTCAATTAATGGATAAAATTTCAGATTTAAAACAAATTATCATTAACACCTTAGATATAAATAAAGCACAAGACATAATCAGCATTGACCTTAAAGATAAAAGTTCTATGGCTGATTATATGATTATTGCTAGTGGAACTTCTTCTAGACATATTCAGTCCTTATCTGAACAAGTCTTAGACAAATTAAAAGATAGTGGTATTAAAAACTCTAAAATTGAGGGAAAAGAAAGTAGTGAATGGAAATTAGTTGATGGTATTGATTTAATAGTTCATATTTTTCACCCAGAAAAAAGAAAATTTTATGAACTTGAAAAAATGTGGTCTGAGTTAATACCAAAAGAAAAAATAATTATATGATTAAAAAAAAAATTGGAATATTACTTTTATCTTTTATTATTTTTATTCAGGAAACTAGCTCATCTGAGAATGATATTTATAAAAAGATAGATTTATTTGGTGAGGTTCTTGAAAAAATAAACAAAGAATATGTCGATGAAATAGATCAATCTAAAAGTATGGATTCCGCAATCAATGGTCTTCTTCAATCTTTAGATCCATATTCTTCTTATATGTCACCTGAGATATTAAATGAAATGCAAACAGAAACTAGCGGTGAATTTGGAGGTCTTGGCATTGAAGTAAGTATGGAGTCTGGGGTTGTGAAGGTTATTTCTCCTATAGATGATACACCAGCATCTAGGGCTGGCATTAAAGCGGGTGACTATATTGTTAAAATTAACAATAACCAAGTTCAAGGAAAATCTTTAAGTGAAGCCGTAGATTTAATGAGGGGCCCTGTTGGATCTGAAATTGAGCTAACTGTAAGAAGAAGAGGAGAGAAAAAAGCACTTACATTTAATATTGTAAGAGAAATTATTCAAGTTCAATCTGTGAAGACTGATCTTTTGGAAAAAAATATTGGATACATAAGATTGACTTCATTTAATGAAAATAGTGGAGATCAGATTAAAAAAAAATTAAAAGAATTAGAAAAAAATAATAAAGTAAAAGCTTATATTTTAGATTTAAGAAATAACCCTGGTGGTTTACTTTCACAAGCAATCAGAATTACTGATTTTTTTTTAGATAATGGTGAAATAGTATCTACAAAAGGTAGAAAAACCTCTGAAAATAGAAAATGGTTTGCAAAAAAGGGTGATATATTAAATAATAAAACACTTATTGTTTTAATCAATTATGGTTCAGCTTCAGCATCTGAGATTGTTGCAGGTGCTTTAAAAGATCACAAAAGAGCAATTTTATTAGGTGAAAACAGTTATGGAAAAGGCTCTGTTCAATCAATAATTCCTTTAAAAAATGATGGAGCAATTAGATTAACCGTAGCTAAATATTACCTTCCATCAGGAAAATCGATTTCTGAAGTGGGGGTGTCTCCAGATATTGAGGTTAGTGAAGAATCAGATGACTTCAGAATTAAAACTGAAACAGATAATCAATTAAATTACGCTATTAAACTACTTAACGGATAAAATGGAAGAAAAATTCAAAAATTTACCACTTAGAAGCGGTGTGGGTATTATTGTTTTAAATAAAGAAAATAAAGTTTTTGTAGCAAAAAGAATTGATAATCCTAAAAATTTTTGGCAAATGCCACAAGGAGGAGTAGATCATGGAGAAGATTTTTTAACAGCTGCCTACAGAGAATTGAAAGAAGAAACTAGTATTAAAGATGTAAAACTCATTCAGGAAATTGAAGGCACAATAACTTATGAGCTTCCAAAACATTTATTAGGCATCATATGGAAAGGTAAATATAAAGGTCAAAAACAAAAATGGTTTTTAATGAGATATTTAGGAAATGATAATGATATCAACATTAAAACAAATAAACCTGAATTTCTAGAATGGAAATGGATTGATTTAGATATGATAACTGAAATAGTGGTAGATTTTAAACTTCATGTCTATAGAAAACTTAAAGAAAAAATCAAAAAAATAATTAATTAAGAGATTTTAAAACTTCAATTTTTTGATCAACTAAATATTTAGATTGATCATTAATTTCTGGTTTATTAGTTTCTTCTTCAGCAGCTTTTAACAAGTCCTGCAATTTACCTTTTTCTATTTCTTTCAAATTAAAAATAGAGCTAGTTAGAACAGATAAATTGTTATTTTTAAATTCGACGATTCCATCTTCAACATAAAATTTCTCTTCTCCAGATTTTGCATGAATTGTGATTATTCCTGGCTTTAAAAACGAAATTATAGAAATGTGGTCTTTAAGTATTCCCATTTCACCCTCAAAAGCTGGAACAATAACTTCAGTAACATCTTCTTTTGATAAAAAAGATTTTTCTGGATTAACAATTTCTATCTTAAATTCTTCACTCATTATGCGGCAGCATCTTTTGTTATTTTTTCAGCTTTTTCTATAGCTTCTTCAATTGTACCAACCATATAAAATGCAGCTTCTGGAAGGTGATCATACTCTCCTTTGCAAATCGCATCAAAACCTTTAATTGTTGACTCTAAATCAACAAGTTTTCCAGGAGATCCAGTAAACACTTCAGCAACAAAGAATGGTTGAGATAAAAATCTTTGAATTTTTCTTGCTCTTGCTACAACTAATTTATCTTCCTCTGACAATTCATCCATACCTAAAATTGCAATAATATCTTGTAGTGATTTATAAGTTTGTAAAATTTTTTGAACTTCACGTGCAACTCTATAATGTTCATCTCCAACTATTCTAGGATCAAGAATTCTTGAAGTTGAGTCTAGTGGGTCTACAGCAGGATAAATACCTATTTCAGCTATTTGTCTTGAAAGTACAGTTGTTGCATCCAAGTGAGCAAACGAGGTTGCTGGAGCTGGATCAGTTAAGTCATCAGCTGGGACATAAATTGCCTGCACAGATGTAATTGAGCCTTTATTTGTTGTTGTAATTCTTTCTTGTAAATTTCCCATATCAGTGGCTAATGTTGGTTGATATCCAACAGCTGATGGGATTCTGCCTAAAAGAGCTGATACCTCTGATCCTGCTTGAGTAAATCTAAAAATATTATCCACAAAGAAAAGAACATCTTGTCCTTCTTGATCTCTAAAATACTCAGCAACAGTTAATCCTGTAAGTGCAACTCTAGCTCTAGCTCCTGGAGGTTCATTCATTTGTCCATAAACTAATGCTGCTTTAGATCCAGGACCATCAGGTTTAATTACACCAGACTCCATCATTTCATGATAAAGATCATTTCCTTCTCTAGTTCTTTCACCAACACCTGCAAAAACAGAAAATCCACCATGAGCTTTTGCAACGTTATTAATTAATTCCATAATTAAAACTGTTTTTCCAACACCAGCACCACCAAACAAACCAATTTTTCCACCTTTTGCATATGGAGCCAACAAATCAATTACTTTAATACCTGTAACAAGAATTTCTGTTTCAGTAGACTGATCATTAAACTCTGGAGCAGATCTATGAATTGGCCAACTCTCTTTGGTTTTAACTTCTCCTTTTTCATCTATTGGCTCACCAATTACATTTATAATTCTTCCTAAAGTTTCAGGTCCAACTGGAACTTTAATAGGAGCTTTTGTATTTATTACTTCATCTCCTCTTTTTAATCCTTCCGTAGCATCCATAGCAATAGTTCTAGTAGTTGATTCTCCTAAATGTTGTGCAACTTCTAAAACAAGTCTATTATCTCCATTTTTACATTCTAAAGCTGTTAAGATTTCTGGTAGTTCTCCGTCAAATTTTACGTCTACTACAGCTCCAATAACTTGTGTTATTATTCCTTTGCTCATAATTATAAACTTTCTGCTCCTGATATAATTTCTATTAATTCTTTAGTAATTGCTGCCTGACGACTTCTATTATACTGAATAGTAAGTTTGTCAACCATTTCACCCGCGTTTCGAGTTGCGTTATCCATTGCACTCATTCTTGCTCCCTGTTCACTAGCTGAATTTTCCAACATTGCCTTAAATATTTGTGTCGAAATATTTTTGGGCAATAAATTGCTTAAAATTTCTTCTTCATCTGGTTCAAACTCATAGCTATCTTCTGATTTATTTTCATCATTATTTTCTGTGTTTAATGGAATGATTTGTTGTGCTTGGGGTATTTGAGTTATTACATTTTTAAACTGATTATAAAAAATTGTACAAACATCAAATTCTTCTTTTTCAAATTTTTCAATTATAACTTTACAAACTTTTTCAGCATCAAAGTAATTTGCATTTTTAGAATTTTTAAAAGAGATACTTTCAATAATTTTATGGCCATAAACTCTTTTCAGTTGATCTTTTCCTTTAGAGCCAACTGTAATGATCTTTAATTCTTTTCCTTCACTATCCAATTTAGCAAAATAACTTTTGGCTTTTTTAATTATGTTTGCATTAAATCCACCACATAAACCTCTGTCTGAAGTCATAACAACACAAAGATATATTTTCTCTTTTCCTGTACCAGATAATAATTTAGGTGCACTTTCTTTATCAGATATACCACTAGATAAATTTAAGATTATGTTGTTCATTTTTTTAGAATATGGTCTTCCTTTCTCAGCACTTTCCTGAGCTCTTTTTAATTTAGCTGCAGCAACCATTTTCATAGCCTTGGTAATTTTTTGTGTTGATTTTACACTTGTTATTCTTTTTTTTAGATCGTCTAAACTAGCCATAAAATTATTAAGATTTAAAAGTTTTTTTTAACTGAATAATCACCTCAATTAGATTTTTCTCATAAACTTCTTCAAGTTTTCCTGAACTTAAAATAGAATTTATGATCTCAGGTTTATCAGATTTACATCTTTCGATTATTTTATTTTCAAAATCTGCTATATCTTTTAAATTAATATCATCTAAATAACCTTTTACTCCACAAAACACAGAAATTACTTGTTCAGCAACTGTCATTGGAGAGTATTGTTTTTGTTTGAGAAGTTCTGTTAATTTAGAACCTCTATTTAAAAGCTGTTGAGTTGAGGCATCTAAATCAGAACCAAATTGTGCAAATGCAGCCATTTCTCTATATTGAGCTAATTCAAGTTTCATTGATCCAGAAACTTTTTTCATTGCTTTTGTTTGAGCTGCAGATCCAACTCTTGAAACTGATAATCCAACATTAATTGCAGGCCTAATACCTTGGTTAAATAGTTCTGTTTCTAAAAAAATTTGTCCGTCTGTGATTGAGATCACATTTGTTGGAATATAGGCTGATACGTCTCCACCTTGAGTTTCAATAATTGGTAAAGCTGTTAGAGATCCACCACCATGTTCATCACTCAATTTTGCAGCTCTTTCAAGCAATCTGCTGTGAAGATAAAATACATCACCAGGATATGCTTCTCTTCCTGGAGGTCTTCTAAGTATAAGAGACATTTGTCTATAAGCTACCGCTTGTTTAGATAAGTCATCATATATAATTAATGCGTGCATTCCATTATCTCTAAAGTATTCACCCATAGCACATCCCGTATAAGGAGCCAAAAATTGTAGCGGTGCAGCGTCTGATGCTGTTGCAGCAACAATTGTTGTATATTCCATTGCGCCAGCTTCTTCCAATGTTTTTTGAATTTGTCTTACGGTCGATCTTTTTTGGCCAACTGCAACATAAATACAATAGAGTTTTTGTTTTTCATCATCTGACTCATTAATTTTTTTTTGATTTATAATTGCATCAATTGCAACAGCTGTTTTTCCTGTCTGTCTATCGCCAATAATTAATTCACGTTGTCCTCTCCCAATCGGTACAAGACTGTCAATTGATTTTAAACCTGTTTGCATTGGTTCACTAACAGATTGTCTCGGAATAATTCCTGGAGCTTTTACTTCTACTCTACTTTTTTTTACTCCTTTATCCAAAGCACCTTTTCCATCAATAGGATTTCCTAATCCATCAACAACTCTTCCTAATAATTCTTTTCCAATTGGTGTATCAACAATACTTCCAGTTCTTTTTACAACATCGCCTTCCTTAATATTTCTGTCATCACCAAAAATTACAACACCAACATTCTCACTTTCTAAATTTAAAGCCATACCTTTAGAACCATCTGCAAATTCAACCATTTCTCCAGCTTGAACATTATCCAAGCCGTAAATTCTTGCTATACCATCACCTACTGATAAAACTTGTCCAACTTCAGATATTTCTGCTTTTTCTCCAAAGTTTTTAATTTGTTCTTTTAAAATTTTTGTAACTTCTGACGGATTTATTTCCATATTAAGCCTCTACCATTCTATTTTCAATTTGTTGTAGTTTATTTTTAATAGAAGTGTCAATCATTGTACTTCCTACTTGTACAACTAAACCTCCAATTAAACTTTGATCATGTTCATAATTTAATTTTATTTTTGAATTAAAATTATTTGATAATTCTTCGGTAATTTTATTTATCTCATCTTGAGTTAATTGTTTAGCAGATTTGATTTCTGCTTTTAGCTCTCCCCTTTTTTCTGAACAAATTTCTATAAAACTTCTAAGAATTTGTTCAACATAAAAAAATCTTCTCCTTGTTATTAAAAAACTTACAAAGTTTTTAAATAAAACTTCTAATTTTGAATTTTCACATACTTTATTTATAATATTGATTAAAACATCCTGACTTAATGTAGGATCTTTAATTAAATTATCAAATTCTTCATTGTTAGAAATTAAAGTTAAAAATGCAGAAGAATTTTCTTCTATTTGAGCAAGTTTACTTGCTTCGCTTGCAAGTTCATATAAAGCTAAAGAATATCTATTAGCTGAAGTGCTAGAAAATCCCTTATTTTTACTCAACTGTTTACCTCTAAAATGTTGGTGATTAATTATAAAATCACGCTCTAATTAACATATGACCAAATGCTCTTCAAGTAACACATTGATTAAAAATGACTTTTTTTACGGTCTAATTGAAGCTTATTGGATCAACATCAACTGAAAGTTTTATTCCTGATGAAAGTTTGTAATTTGCAATTATTATTGCCAAAGAATTTTGTAATTTTAATGTTTTTGGACCTCTAATTAATAGTCTAATTCTATATTTTTTTTTTAATCTAAAAATAGGAGCGCTTACTGGACCTAAAATTTTTCCATTTACCTTATTTTCAATAAAAATTTTAAATTTAAATGCTTCTTTTTCTAATTTATTTTCATTATCACCAGTTAAAATTAAAGAAATAAATCTTTGAAAAGGAGGAAGATTGTTCTGTTTTCTAATTTCTATCTCTTTATCTAAAAAAATATCTGGATTATTATTGGTAATATCTGAAATCATTTTTGTATTTGTATTATAAGTTTGAAAATAAACTGTAGATGGTTTACCTGTGCGACCTGCTCTTCCAGATAATTGATGATATAGTTGTAAATTCTTTTCTGCTCCTCTTAAATCATGACCTTGAGAGGATAAATCAATATCAACCACAACAATACAATTTAAACTTGGAAAATGAAAACCTTTTGAAATCAGTTGTGTTCCTACTAAAATTTCAATTTCATTATTGATTATTTTTTCTAATTTATCCTTTGAACTTTTTTTATTCATTGTATCACTCGAAAAAATTTCAATTTTTTTTGAAGGAAAATTTTTTTTGACCTCTTCAGAAATTCTTTCCACACCAGGACCACTAAATATAAAATTACAATTTCCTTCTTTTTGACAATCCCTCTTTAAAGAAGTTTTAAATCCACAATAATGACATAATAAATTATTTTTATTTTTATGATAAACTAAATTAATTGAGCAATTTGGACATGAATAACTTTTAAAACATTTATTACAAAAAACATTGGGTGAAAATCCTCTCCTATTTAAAAAGAATAAAACTTGGTCTTTCTTTTCTAAATGAAAATTAACTTTTTCGATTATCTTTTTTGAGAGCCAAGACTGTTTTCCTAACTTCACATTGTTTAAATTAACTATTTCATAGTTTGGCAAAGAAGCATTTTGATATCGTTGTTCTAATTTTGAAATACTATATTTTCCTTTCTTTATATTTTCGTAAGTTTCTATTGATGGAACAGCTGTAATTAAATTTATTGGAATATTCTCAAATGATGCCCTAGAGATTGCCATATCTCTAGCATTATATATTATTCCTTCATCTTGTTTGTATGATTGATCATGTTCTTCATCTACTATGATTAATCCAAGTTTTTTAAAGGGCAAAAATAAAGAAGATCTTGCACCTATAACTACTTTAATTTCTCCAGTTACAATTCCACTCCAAATAATTTGTTTATTTTTTTTTGTTATACCGGAATGCCAGACCGCTGGTTTGAACCCAAAAAATTCTATAAATTTTTTTTCAAATTGACTAGTTAAACCAATTTCGGGTAACATTACTAAACCCTGATACTCTTTTTCTAAAATTTTTTTTAAAGCTTCAAAATATACAATCGTTTTTCCTGATCCTGTTGTCCCTTGTAAAACATGAACATTAAATTTCTTATTTAAGATATTTATTTGATTTAAAGATTTTTGTTGTTCTTTAGTTAATTTAATAGAATGATCTTTAATTTTAGAACTAAAGTCCTTATAAAATTTCATATCAAACTTCTCAACAGTCTTACCACTTAATAAAATAAGTTTTAAAGCCATTCCTTTTGGAACAATATTATATTCAGCAAACCAATTTAAAAAATTTAAAGTACTTTTTTTTAGTTGAGGAATATTTAATTTTTTTATTATTTTTTTAATTTTAAAATCTTTATCTGTTTTATTTTCAAATTCATCCCATACCACTCCAGTTATTTTTGATTTACCAAATGGAACTTCAACAAAATCTCCAATCTTTAATTCTAAATCACTTTCATAAGTAAATGGGTGATTAAATATATTGGGTAAAAGAATCGGAAACTTCATATTCTAATAATATGAAAATATATTAAGAGTGTATTGCTCTTTTATCCACAGATAATGCTGCTTCTTTAACTGCTTCTGAAAAAGTAGGGTGCGCATGACATGTTCTAGCGATGTCTTCTGAGCTAGCACCAAATTCCATTGCAACACCAATCTCAGCAATTAATTCTCCAGCATGTGAGCCTATTAAATGTGCTCCTAATACTTTATCAGTTTTTTCATCTGCCAAAATTTTTACAAAACCTTCAGCATCATCAATTGCTTTTGCTCTAGAATTTGCCATAAATGAAAATTTACCAACTTTATATTTAATATTTAATTCTTTTAGCTGTTCTTCAGTTTTTCCAATAGATGCAACTTCTGGTGTTGTATAAACAACTCCTGGAATAGTATCATAATTAACATGCCCTGATTGACCTGCAATATTTTCTGCTACTGCAATTCCTTCATCCTCTGCTTTATGTGCTAGCATGGGCCCTGCTATCACATCTCCAATAGCATAAATATTATCCTGGTTTGTTTTAAAATTTTTATCAGTTTTAATTCTTTTTTTTTCATCTAATTCAACACCAATTTTTTTAAGATTTAATCCATTTGTATTTGGTTGCCTACCTACAGATATTAAAACCACATCACATTCAAAATCTTTTTTATTTCCATCTTTATCTATTGTTTTAATACTGGCTCCTGAATTATTTTTTTTAATTGTTTCGACCTTATGTTGCATATGAAAATCAATACCCTGTTTTTTTAAAATTTTCATAAGCTCATTTGATATTTCTTTATCCATACCTGGAGTAATATGATCTAAAAATTCGACCACATGAACATCGGCACCAAGTCTTGACCACACCGATCCCATTTCTAATCCTATATAACCTCCTCCAACTACAACCATTTTTTTTGGAACTTGATCTAATTTTAAAGCTCCTGTTGATGAAACAATTATTTTTTCATCAAATTTAATTCCTGGTAAAGAAACTGGTACTGAACCAGTAGCAATTATTACCTTTTCAGCTTGTATTAAACTTTCTTTATTTTGATCATCTTTAATTGAAATTTCATTTTTTGATTTAAAGCTTCCAGCACCTTTAAAATAAGCTACTTTATTTTTCTTCAATAAAAACTCAACTCCCTTAGTAAGTATTGTAACTGCCTTATCTTTATTTTTCATCATTTTACTCAAATTTAATTTCACTTCTCCAATTTCAATTCCCTTATTGGATAAATGTTGAGCCTTGTGAAATTCTTCTGATAAGTTTAGTAAACTTTTTGAAGGTATACATCCTACGTTTAAACAGGTCCCACCTAAAGAACCTCTTGATTCTATACATGCAGTTTTAAGACCTAATTGTGAAAGTCTAATTGCACAAACATAGCCACCTGGACCACCACCAATTACTACTGCTTGAAATTTATCCGACATTTAAATATCTAAAAATAACCTTCTTGGATCTTCTAAATTTTCTTTAATCATCTTTAAAAACGAAACAGACTCTTTACCATCAATAATTCTGTGATCATAAGAAAGAGCTAAATACATAATGGGTCTAATTTTAATTTGACCATCTACTGCCATTGGTCTTTCAACAATATTGTGCATTCCTAATACTCCTGATTGTGGCAAGTTTAATATTGGAGTTGAAAGCATTGAGCCATATACACCACCATTACTTATAGTGAATGTTCCTCCCTGTAAATCTTCAATAGTAAGTTTACCATCTTTAGCTTTTTCTGAAATTTTTTTAATATTTTTTTCTATATCTGCAAAAGATAATTCATCTGCATTTTTTAAAACTGGAACTACCAATCCTTTATCTGTGCCAACTGCAAAACTTATATTGTAATAATTCTTATAAATAATCTCATTACCTTCAATTTCAGCATTTACAGTAGGGAAATTTTTTAAAGCTACTACACAAGCTTTAACAAAAAATGACATAAAACCTAATTTTACTCCATATCTATTTTGAAAATCATTTTGATTTTCTTTTCTCATCTCCATAACATTTGTCATGTCAACTTCATTAAAAGTAGTAAGTAAAGCTGCATTTTCTTGAGCTTGTTTTAATCTCTTAGCAATAGTTTGTCTTAACCTGCTCATTTTAATTTTCTCTTCTTGACCGTATTTAATTTTTCTTTCTGAAGGTGGTGGATTTGCACCCATTAAATTTAATAAATCACCTTTTAAAACTCTTCCATCTTTTCCAGATCCTTTTACTGATTTAATATCAATTTTATTTTCACTAACAATTTTTCTTACTGATGGAGATAATTTTTGATTAACTTCTGTATTTATAGTTGAATTGTCCGATTCAACTTCATTGGTAAGAACAAGTAGTTTTTCTTCTTTTAATTTTTCATCAAAAATTTCTGGCTCTTCCTTTTCTATTTGTTGATCTAATTTTAATACATTATTTTCATTAACTGATGGTTCAATTTTTTTTATCTTCTCAGGTTTCTTTGAACCAACATTTTTCTCAGATACAGATCCTAAAATAGCTCCAACTTCAACTACAGAACCATCTTTTGAATTTATCTTTTTTAACACTCCTGATACTGGTGATGGAACTTCTAGATTTACTTTATCAGTTTCTAATTCAACAATAGGCTCATCAGCTTCAACTTTATCTCCTTCATTTTTTAACCATTTAGAAACCGTAGCTTCTGTTATACTTTCTCCAAGTGTTGGAACTAAAATTTTTTCACTCATTTTTAATTATTCAAAAACTTCCTTTATAATTTCTTGCTGTTGAGAAACGTGCCTTTTTGCATAACCTGTTGCAGGAGATGCATCAGGATTTCTTCCAATGTAAGAAACTTTATTATTATTAGCCTTTATATTATCTAATGTCCATTGGATATAATCTCTAACTGAAAACCAAGCACCCATATTTTTTGGTTCCTCTTGACACCAATAAAATTTCGTATTTTTTGCATAAGGTTTTAGCTCTTTAGCGAGTGCTTTAGCTGGAAAAGGATAAAGCTGCTCAATTCGATAAAAAATAATATCATTTCTTTTTAATTTTTCCCTAGCCTCAAGTAAATCAAAGTAAACTTTGCCGGAACAAAGAATCACTTTTTTAATCTTTTTTGGTTTTTCTAGTTTAACAAATCCTTTAATTTTTGGGTCTATTGCATGATCCCACATAACTCTATGAAATGAATTTTTTTTACTAAAATCCTCTAAATTAGAAATACAATGTTTATGTCTTAATAAAGATTTAGGTGTCATTATAATCAAAGGTTTTCTAAAATCTCTATGCATTTGTCTTCTTAAAGCATGAAAGTAATTTGCTGGTGTTGTGCAATTCATTACTTGCATATTATCATTTGAACATAATTGTAAAAACCTCTCTAATCTAGCGGATGAATGTTCTGGACCTTGACCCTCATATCCATGTGGTAGTAACATAACTAGACCTGATGCTCTAGACCATTTTCTTTCACCTGAGGCTATAAATTGATCAATAACTACTTGTGCACCATTTGCAAAGTCTCCAAATTGAGCCTCCCAGATAGTAAGAGTATTGGGTTCAACTAAACTATATCCATACTCAAATCCCAAAACAGCCAACTCTGATAAAAAGCTATCAATTATCTCAATTTTTTTTTGTTTTTTTGAGATGTTATTTAATGGAATGTATCTAGAATTATCTAATTGGTTTCTCAAAACGGAATGTCTTTGACTGAATGTACCTCTTCCAGAATCCTGACCTACTAGTCTTACAGGATAACCTTCTTCTAACAAAGATCCAAAAGCTAAAGACTCTGCCGTAGACCAATCTATTCCTTGTCCTTTTGAAATTACCAATTTTCTATTGTTAAAAATTTTTAAAATGGTTTTATGAATATTAATTTCTTGAGGAATCACGTTTATTTTATTTGAAATTTCAATCAATTTTTTGGTATCTGAACCAGTAATACCTCTTTTATCCTTACCCCTTTCAGGTTTATATCTAGACCAAGTACCCTCAAACCACTCGATTTTTGGTTTATAATCTTTTGCATTTTTATACTGATCATTAAGTAATTCTTTAAATTTCTTAATCGAGCCACTTAAATATTCATTTGAAATTATCTTTTCGTTAATTAATTTTTCACCATAAACTCTTACTGGTGAAGGATGTGAGTGTATTTTTTTATACATAAGAGGCTGTGTAAAGGAAGGTTCATCTCCTTCATTGTGACCAAATCTTCTATAACAAATTAAATCTATAACTACATCTCTATTAAACTTTAATCTAAAATCTGTTGCTATTCTTGCTGCATAAACAACTGCCTCAGGATCGTCACCATTTACATGAATAATAGGTGCTTCAACCATTTTTGCTACATCTGAAGGATAAGGAGATGATCTAGCAAATCTTGGGCTTGTAGTAAAACCTATTTGATTATTAATTATAATATGAATAGTTCCACCGGTATTATGTCCAGGAAGACCTGACATAGCAAAACATTCAGCAACAACTCCCTGTCCTGCAAAAGCTGCATCTCCATGAATTAATATTGGTATTACTTTTTTTCTTTCTTTATCTTGATGAAAATATTGTTTTGCTCTTGTTTGGCCAAGAACAACGGGATTTACTGCCTCCAAATGAGACGGGTTGTCAGTCAAACTGACATGTACCGAATTTCCATCAAATTCCCTATTTGACGAAGCACCTAAATGATACTTAACATCCCCAGCGCCATCTTTTGATGTAGGATTTATTTCACCAGCAAATTCATTAAATATTCTCTTATATGATTTTTGTAAAACATTAGCTAATACATTTAATCTACCTCGATGTGACATACCAATTTTAACTTCTTTTACTTGTGATTGACCACCTATTTTAATAATTTGTTCAAGGGCTGGAATTAAACTTTCACCTCCATCAAGACCAAATCTTTTAGTCCCAACATATTTAGTATGTAGATACTTTTCAAATCCCTCTGCTTGTATTAATTTATTAAGAATTGCCTCTTTACCACTTTGAGTAAATTTAAAATCATCTGTCTTTTCAACTCTATCTCTAAACCATTTTCTTTCTAAGGGATTGGAGATATGCATATATTCATACCCTATTGAGCCACAATACTTTTCTCTTAAAAACTGAAGTATTTCTTTAATGTTTGAATGTTGTTTATTTGTTACACCGTCTAGAAAAATTTTTTTTTTATAATCTTCTTTTTTAAATCCATAAGACTCAGGATGAAGCTCTTCTAAATAATCTGTTTTAAGTAATTCAAGAGGGTCTAATTTAGCAATTAAGTGTCCTCGCTGCCTATAAGACCTAATCATTGAAACAGCTTTAATTGAATTTGCATTTGACTTAACTATCTCTAATTCACTTAGTTCTTTATTTTCATTAATTTGTTTTTGAGATTTGTTTACTGAAAATTTTTTAGATGGGCTCCATGATGGACCATTTATTTCATCAACAATAACATTTAATTCTTCACCAATTTCATCAAAATACTTTCTCCAACTATTAGGTAAAGATGGATCATTATTTACAAACTTCATATACATTTCTTCTATGAAGGCACTATTTGATTTGCTTAAAAACGCTGTTTTTTCGAATTCAAGATTTTTAGAAGAAGACATTATTTTTTATTAATATAAACTTAGAAAATAATTTTTCAATTAGACAATTTATCAAATAATGTTTTCCCAATTTTCGATGGTGATTTTGCTATAGTTATTCCACAATCTTTCATCTTTTTTATCTTATCTTCTGCGCCACCTTTCCCTCCTGAAATTATTGCTCCGGCGTGTCCCATTCTTCGACCTGGTGGAGCTGTTATTCCAGCAATAAATCCAACTATAGGTTTTTTAATTTTATGATTTTTAATAAAATCTGCAGCTTCCTCTTCAGCTGTGCCACCAATTTCACCAATCATTAAAATTGATTGTGTCTCTTCATCATTTAAAAATAAATCTAGGCAATCAATAAAATTAGTACCATTAATTGGATCTCCTCCAATACCTATACATGTAGATTGTCCCAAGTCATTTTCAGTTGTTTGAGCAACTGCCTCATATGTCAAAGTACCAGAACGAGAAACTATTCCTACAGATCCTCTTTTGTGAATACTTCCAGGCATGATACCAATTTTACATTCATCTGGTGTTATAATTCCTGGACAATTTGGACCTATTAATCTGCTCTTTGAATTAGATAATTTTTGTTTAACTTTAAGCATATCTTGAACAGGTATTCCTTCAGTTATGCAAACAATTAATTCTATTGAAGCTTCAATTGCTTCAATAATTGCTGCAGCAGCAAATTTTGCAGGAACATAAACCATTGTTGCATTAGCACCTTCAGAATTTTTTGCTTCTTTTACTGTATTAAAAACTGGAAGACCTAAATGTTTTTGGCCTCCTTTTTTTGGAGTAACTCCACCAACTAAATTTGTTCCATATTTTATTGCCTGTTCTGAATGAAAAGTTCCATGTGCTCCAGTAAAACCTTGACAAATAACCTTGGTATTTTTGTTAACTAAAATAGACATTTATTTTATAGCCTCAACTATTTTTTTTGCAGCATCATCTAAATTTTCAGCTGAAATCAATTTTAAACCTGAGTTGTCGAGTATCTCTTTTCCTTCTTTAAAATTAGTGCCAGCCAATCTTACAACTAATGGAACATTAATATTAATTTCTTTTGCAGCATCTACTACACCTTGAGCTAAAACATCACATCTCATGATACCACCAAAAATATTGATTAAAATTCCTTTTACATTTTTATCTGATAGAATTATTTTAAACGCAGCAGAAACTTTTTCTTTTGAAGCTCCTCCACCAACATCTAAAAAGTTTGCAGGTTCTGAACCATATAATTTAATTATATCCATAGTAGCCATAGCTAAACCTGCTCCATTAACCATACAACCAATGCTTCCTTCTAATTTTATATAAGCTAGATCATGTTTGCTTGCCTCGATTTCTGCTGGATCTTCCTCATTTAAATCTCTTAGGTCTACTATTTCACGGTGTCTAAATAGCGCATTATCATCAAAATTAACTTTAGCATCTAAACAAACAACTTTTTTTTCTTTTGTTAAAATTAATGGATTAATCTCAACCATATTTGCATCTGTACTCACAAACATTTTATAAATTGATTTAATTAAAAAAACTGCTTCATCTTTAGAATTTCCATCTAATTTAAAAATTTCAATAATTTTCTTACATTCATCGTCTGAAATTTCATTTTTTAAATCAATTTTGGTAGTTATAATTTTTTCAGGTGATTTTAATGCTACTTCTTCGATATCCATACCTCCTTGATCACTAGAAATAAAAGCAATTTTAGAGCTAGCTCTGTCAACTAAGCAAGATAGATAAAATTCTTTATCTATATTTGAAGACTCTTCTACATAAAGTCTCTTGACCTCTCTTCCTTCAGGACCTGTTTGATGAGTTATCAATTTCTTACCAAATAATTCTTTTGCAGATTTTTCTAATTCTTCAAAAGTATCCAAAATTTTAACTCCACCTGCTTTTCCTCTTCCACCTGCATGAATTTGTGCTTTTAAAACAAATTTATTAGTTTTTAATGATTTTGCTTTTTCCAAAAGCTCTTCTACAGAAAATGCAAAAACACCTTCTGGCACAACGGCTCCATATTTTTTAAGTATTTCTTTAGCTTGATGCTCGTGAATATTCATTATTATTTAGCTAAATCAGGATCAATCTTAGAGGCTGCCTCCCAAAGCTTTTTAACTGCATCAATAGAATGCATAAATTCAGATTTTTCCTTTTTATCCAAATCTACAACTTCAATTTTTTCTACACCGTCTTTACCAATGATAATTGGAACTCCTGCGTAAATATTCTTGATACCATACTCCCCATTTAAAAAAGCTGCACAAGGAAGCATTTTTTTTTCATCATTTAAATAAGCTTTTGCCATTTCAACTCCTGAAGCAGCAGGTGCATAAAAAGCTGAACCTTTTTCTAAAAATTTAACTATTTCAGCTCCACCATCTCTAGTTCTTTGATTGATACTCTCAAGTTTTTCTTCTGAAATTTTTCCTTCTTTAACTAAATCTAATAATGGTTTAGCAGAAACTTTAGTAAATCTTGGCAAAGGAACCATTGTATCTCCATGTCCTCCCATTACCATTGCTTCTATTTCTTTAACTGGAACATTAAATTCTTTTGACAAAAATAATTTAAATCTTGAGCTATCCAAAATTCCAGCCATTCCAACTACTTTATTTGATGGCAAACCTGAAAACTTTTGAAAAGCCATAACCATTACATCTAAAGGATTGGTAATACATATAACAAATGCATTTGGTGCATTTTTTTTTATTCCTTCAGCAACTTGTTTAATTATTTTCAAATTAATACCAAGCAAGTCGTCTCTACTCATACCGGGTTTTCTTGGCACTCCTGCGGTTATAATTATTACATCTGAATTTTTTATATCTTCATAATCATCTGTTCCTGAAAATTTAACATTGAAACCATCCACAGAAGATGATTGCGCAATATCTAAAGCTTTCCCTTTTGCGATACCACTTGCAACATCAAATAAAACAACTTCATCTACTAACTCTTTTATTCCTATTAAGTGTGCAAGAGTTCCACCAATTTGACCAGCACCTACTAAAGATATTTTACTCATTTTTTTTCTTTATTTCATTGTTGGCATCACAAATTCAGCATTTGATCGAATTCCTGACGGCCATCTTGAAGTTATTGTTTTTAGTTTTGTATAAAATTTTATTCCTTCCATACCATGCATTGCACTATCTCCAAATAATGATCTCTTCCAACCACCAAAACTGTGGAAGGCCATCGGCACTGGGATCGGTACATTAATACCTACCATGCCAACTTGAATCTTGCTTGCAAATGATCTTCCTGCATCACCATCTCTAGTATAAATACTCACTCCATTCCCATATTCGTGATCATTAATTAATTTTACTGCTTCTTCAAAAGTTTTTGCTCTTACAACAGATAATACTGGTCCAAATATTTCTTCTTTATAAATTCTCATTTCTTTTTTAACATGATCAAATAAACAACTACCAATATAAAAACCATTTTCATATCCTTGTAATTTTAAATTTCTACCATCAACAATTAGCTTAGCACCTTCTTTTACACCTAAATCAACATATCCTTTTACCTTTTCTAAATGTTCTTTAGTCACTAAAGGTCCCATTTCTGAATTTTTATCCATACCAGGACCAACTTTTAAAGCTTCTGCTTTTTTTGATAATTTTGAAACTAGCTCATCACCTATATCTCCAACAGCAACAGCAACTGATTGAGCCATACATCTTTCACCAGCAGAACCATAAGCAGCACCCATCAAGCCATTTACTGCCCCATCCAAATCACAGTCTGGCATAACAACTAAATGATTTTTTGCACCTCCAAGTGCTTGAACCCTTTTTTCATTTTTAGCAGAATTTTCGTAGATATATTTTGCTATTGGAGTCGAACCAACAAAACTTACTGCTTTAATATCTTTGTTTGTTAAGATTGCATCTACTACTTCCTTATCCCCATTAACAACATTAAAAACTCCATCAGGTAATCCAGCTTCTTTTAATAATTCAGCTAATCTAATTGCACATGAAGGATCTTTTTCTGAAGGTTTTAATATAAAAGTATTTCCACAAGCAATAGCTATTGGGAACATCCACATTGGTACCATTGCTGGAAAATTAAACGGTGTAATACCAGCGACTACTCCTAATGGTTGTCGCATTGACCAACTATCAACATTAGTTCCAACATTTTCTGAAAATTCACCTTTAAGTAAATGAGGAATGCCACAAGCAAACTCAACAACTTCTAAACCTCTCGTTAAAGATCCTTTTGCATCTTCATAGACCTTTCCATGTTCTGAAACTATTAATTGTGTAAGTTCATCTGAATTTTTTTCAATTAACTCTTTAAATTTAAACATAACCCTAGCTCTTTGAAGTGATGGTTTTAATGACCACTCTTCAAAGGCCTTTTGTGCAACTGATACAATTTGTTCCAAATCAGCTTTAGATGCTAATCTTACTTCTTTTTCTTGATCACCAGTTGCTGGATTAAAAACTTTACCTTTTTTATCAGAAGTACCAGGAATTATTTTTCCACCTACAAAATGTTCAATTAATTTCATGAATACGATCTTTTAGAGTAAAAACTCTTATTAGTCTATTGTTTAAATGTTAGTGGTTGCTAACATTTTTTTTATTTCAGCAATTGCTTTTGCTGGGTTTAAACCTTTTGGACAAGCACTAGTACAGTTCAAAATTGTATGACAACGATATAATTTTAATTCATCAGCAACCTTTTTTAATCTTGCTTGTCTTTCTTCATCTCTACTATCAACAATCCATCTATAAGCTTGTAACAAAACAGCAGGTCCTAAATATTTATCTCCATTCCACCAATAACTCGGACAAGATGTTGAACAGCACGCACACATTATACATTCATAAGCACCGTCTAATTTTTCTCTATTCTCTTTTGATTGAATAATTTCTTTTGTCTCAGATTTGGAATTTGATTTTAACCAAGGTTCAATTGATTTATATTGTTTGTATAAACCATCTAAATCACCTATTAAATCTTTTTTAACTTTTAGATGAGGTAATGGATAAATATCAATGTCACCATCAATTTCTTTATGAGATGTAGTACAAGCTAAACCATTTTTACCATCCATATTCATAGCACAAGAACCACAAACTCCATGTGCACAAGATCTTCTATAAGCTATTGTGGAATCTATCTCATTTTTTATTTTATTTAAAATGTCTAATACTTTAGAAGGACAATTATCCATATCTACTTCATATGTATCAATTCTAGGATTCTCTCCAGATGAAGGGTCCCATCTATAAATATTTACTTTTCTTAAATTCTTAGATCCAGTTTTATCTTTAAAATATCTACCTTTTCTAACTTGAGAATTTTTGGGTAAATTTATCTGAACCATTAATAAACTCTTTCTTGAGGTGGAAAATATTGAACCTCGTTAGTTAATGTATTTTTATGAACTGGTCTATAATCAATTTTTGTTTCTTTCCCATTACACCAAATAAGAGTATGTTGCATAAATTTTTCATCATCTCTTTTTGGATAATCTTCTCTTGCGTGTGCTCCTCTACTTTCTTTTCTATGATACGCTGAGTCAATTGTTGTTACTGCTTGTCTTATCAAATTATCAAATTCTAAAGTTTCAACTAAATCAGTATTAAAAATTAAAGATTTATCTTTTACAGATAAAGATTCCATTCCATCATAAGTTTTTCTGATTTCATCAACGCCTTCTTTAAGAGTTTTTTCAGATCTAAATACTGCACATTTTGATTGCATAGTTTTTTGCATATTAATTCTAAGCTCTGCAGTGGTGTTTTTCCCATTAGCATTTCTGAGTTTGTCAAATCTTTCTAAACATTTCTCAGTTTCTGATTCTCCAATATTTTCATGAGGCGTATTAGGTTTAACTAATTCTGAAGCTCGTTTTGCTGCAGCTCTACCAAATACTACCAAATCAATTAAAGAATTTGATCCTAATCTATTTGCTCCATGCACTGAAACACAAGCTGCCTCACCTATAGCCATTAATCCAGGAACAGTTTTTTCTGATCCATTTAAAGTCAAAACTTCAGCTTTATAATTTGTTGGTATACCACCCATATTATAATGTACTGTTGGGACAACAGGTATTGGTTCTTTTGTTACATCAACATTAGCAAATAGTCTTGATGATTCTGAAATTCCAGGAAGTCTTTTCTCAATTACCTTAGGATCTAAATGACTTAAGTGTAAATGTACATGGTCTTTTTCTTTTCCAACTCCTCTACCTTCGTTAATTTCTACTGCTATTGATCTGCTAACTACATCTCTAGATGCCAAATCTTTAGCTTTAGGAGCATAACGTTCCATAAATTTTTCACCTTGTGAATTAACTAAATATCCTCCTTCTCCTCTAACACCTTCTGAAATTAAAGTACCATGGCCATAAATTCCCGTTGGGTGAAATTGAACAAATTCCATGTCTTGCAAAGGTAAACCAGCTCGCAATATCATTCCATTTCCATCACCAGTACATGTGTGAGCTGAAGTGGCTGAATAATAGATTTTACCATACCCACCAGTTGCAATTATTGTAATATGAGATCTAAATCTATGGATGGTTCCATCATTTAAGTTCCACGCTACTAATCCTTTACATTCACCATTTTTCATTAATAAATCTAGTGCAAAATATTCAATGAAAAACTCTGTATTATGTTTTAAAGCCTGACCATAAAGTGTATGAAGTATTGCGTGTCCAGTTCTATCTGCAGCAGCACAAGTTCTTTGAACTGTTCCATTGCCATAATTTTTTGTCATACCACCAAAAGGTCTTTGATATATTTTACCATCATCTGTTCTGCTAAATGGAACTCCATATTTTTCTAATTCTATAACTGCTTTTGGTGCCTCCTTACAAAGATATTCAATACTATCTTGATCGCCTAACCAATCAGAACCTTTAACAGTATCATACATGTGCCAACGCCAATCATCTTCGCCCATATTACCAAGCGCAGCAGAAATACCTCCTTGAGCGGCTGAAGTATGACTTCTAGTAGGAAATACTTTTGAGATACATGCAGTTTTTAATCCAGCTTCACTTAAGCCTACTGCAGCTCTCAATCCAGAACCACCTGCACCTAAGACCAAAACATCATATTCGTGATCTATTATTTCGTAAGAACTCATAAGTTAGATATTAATATAATTGTAATTAGTGGAATTACCACAGCTGCACTATATAAAAGCTTGTTTGCGACATTTTTTATTTTATCATTTTCTATATAATCTTCAAAAACCTCGCTAATACTTAAAGCTGAAAAAAAGTATGCATTAATAATAAATATACTAAATAAAAATTTAGATAATGTGTTTGTAAAAAAATTTAAAACACTTACATATTCTTGATCATAAATTGTAATCAAATTAAAAATAAACCATAACATTAACGGAACTAATATTGCTCCACTAATTTTTAAAAAAATCCATTTTTTAGTAGCATTAATCATTTTAAATAAAATTTTTTCCAACTAAATATAAAATAATAGTTAAAATTACCGATCCAAATATTACTGATAAGCTTATTATTTTAGTAATTTTAAGTTCAAATCCATAACCAAGATCCATAATTAAATGTCTTATTTCACTCAAAGTCTGAAAAGAAAAAGACCAAGTAAGCGCCAAAATAATAAATTTTCCTATTTGTGAACTTAAAAATAAATTTATTATTTCATAATTATTTTCACCTAGAAAAAGTAATGAAACCCATAAACAAATTAATGTAATTGCTATTATATTAATAATACCAGTTATTCTATGAGAGATAGATACTAAAGATGAAATATGCCATCTATAAATTTGAATATGGGGTGATAATGGTTCCTTATTTTCCATAAAAATTATTCTTAATCAATGCTTCAGCTATTTCTACCGCATTTAAGGCTGCACCTCTTAAAAGATTATCAGAAACAATCCATAAATTTAATCCATTTTTAATTGTTTTGTCTTCTCTAATTCTTGAAATAAAAGTTTCAACTTTTCCTTCAGCTTCCAAAGGAGTTGAATAACCTCCATCAGTTCTATCATCAATTACCTTGCAACCCTCAAAATTATCTAAAGCCTCTCTTACTTTTGCAAGTGAATAAGGTTTTTCAAATTCAATATTAACTGATTCTGAGTGTGAAACTAATACAGGTAATCTTACACATGTTGCTGTTAAATTTATTTTATCATCTAGAATTTTTTTAGTTTCATTAGTCATTTTAAGTTCTTCTTTTGTATAACCATCATCTGAAAATACATCAATGTGTGGAATAACGTTAAAAGCTATTTGTTTTGTAAAATTTTTTGATTTAACTTTTTTATTATCTAAAACTAATTTTGTTTGCTCAATTAATTCATCCATAGGTGCTTTACCACCTCCCGAAACTGATTGATAAGTAGAGACAACTATTCTTTTTATTGCAAACAAATCATGCAATGGTTTCAAAGCAATTACTAATTGTATAGTTGAGCAATTTGGATTTGCAATAATATTTTTATTTATATTTTTTAAATCATCAGAATTAACTTGAGGAACTATTAAAGGAACTTCGGGGTCCATTCTATAGTAACTTGAATTATCGATAACCAAACAATTTTTTGCAGCTTTCTGTGCAAATTTTTTTGAAATTTCTCCTCCTGCTGCAAAAAAAGCAATTTTTACTTTAGAAAAATCAAAATTTTCTAAATCAAGAACTTCATGTTCTTTTCCTTTAAAATTAATTTTTTTTCCAGTACTTCTGGATGAAGCAACCAAAAATAAATTATCAATAGATAGTTCTTTTTTTCAAGAACTTCTAAAGTTTTTCTACCAACATTTCCTGTTACTCCAACTATTGCAATATTCATAATGTAAGTTTTATACTAGATGAAAGGTAAATCGCAAACGTTTACCGTTAAAGAATTTTCATCAATTTCCAATTTTCCAGTAGCAGATGCTTTACAATAGGGCTCATTTATCATTGCAATACCTATTACCCTTTTAAAATGTGGTGAATAACAAGCGGATCTGAGTTCACCGATTAAATTTCCTTTATCATCTTTAATATTTAATGATTTTGTTAAACTTATTTTGTCTATATCTATCTTAACTCCCATCAATTTTCTTTTAACACCTTCTTGCTTTATTTTTTTTAATCTTTCTTTGCCTAAAAAAACAATCTCTGAATCAAGATTTACATATTTTTCAAAACCACATTCAAAAGGGTTATCATTGTTATCAAAATCATTTCCATATGAAAGGAGTCCACTTTCAATTCTTTCAATTAAATTTGGACAACCAGCTTTTATATTAAATTCTTTACCTGTCTCAAAAAAATAGTCATATAATTCTAAACCAGATTTAATATCTTCAACATATACTTCGAAACCACCTTGTTTTGACCAACCTGATCTTGCTATTAAATGTTTAACGCCATTAAAGTTAAAATAATTAAAACCAAAAAATTTCAATTTTTTAATTTCTTTTCCAAAAACTTTTTCCATTAAATCAAATGATTTAGGTCCTTGTATTGCTAAAATATTAACATTTGGTTCAAAAATTTTAACATCATATTTGTGACCAGTGGCGAGACCTTTTGCAAAAAAAATTACATCTGAATCAGCTATAGATATCCACCATCTATTATCCGCTAATTTTAAAATAACTGGATCATTTACTAAATTACCATTGCCATCAATTATAGGACAATAATAACATCTTCCTATTTTTGATTTTGATAAATCTCTACAAGTCATGAGTTGAACAAGCTTAGCAGAATCTTTTCCTGAAATTTCAACTTGTCGTTCTGCTGCTACATCCCAAACTTGAACATCTTTTTTTAAATGATCACAAGAATCTTCTATAGATCCAAATGCAGTCGGTAAAAGCATATGATTATAAACTGTATAGGCTGTTACACCTTGCTTCTCTATTCTAGAAGTATAAGGAGTGCTTCTCAATCTTCTTGATTTAGCTATTGAATAATTTTTCATTTCTATTATTTCGACAAAAATTCTTTTACAATTTTTCTCATTTCTAGTGCTTTTTCAAAAATTATCATATGTCCACAATTAGAAATTATTTTTTTTTTTGAATTTTTTATCATTGATGCCATTTTATTTCCCACTTCTAACGGAACCATTTTATCTAAATCGCCAAATATACATAATGTTGGACAGTTAATTTTTTCTAAAGATTCTTTGCCGCCTTTGTAATTGTTGCAAGCATTTAAGTCTACAGCTAAAATTTCTCTAATATCACGTGAAGAATTAATAATTTTTTTTACGGGGTTGCCACCTATAAATGCTTTTGATCCTTCGTAGCCCCACTTCATCATAAGCAAAACTGCTTTTTCATCACCTGCTTCAGCATAATCAATCAGATCTTGATTTACTGGCATTTTATAAGAGCTTGCTACAAGTACTAAGCTTAAAATTAATTCTGGGTATCTTGCTGCAAAATCAATTCCCACTAGACTTCCTTGAGAATGTCCAATAATTATGATTTTTTTAATATTAAGCTTTTCCATTAGGGATTTTATCCAGTCAGAAATTTCCTCAATAGATTTTAGAGATGGACCTTCAGAATTTCCATGTCCAGGAAGATCTACAGATAAAACATTAAATCCCTGCGTGGAATAAAATTGTTCATGAAAAGACCAAACAATATGAGTTAGACCACTCCCATGTATCAACAATATTGTTGATTTTTCTTTATCAAATTCCCTGCCGCCAGTTGAGACGAACACGCTTTTATCGTTAACGTCTAAATTCAGTTTAGCTCCTTGACCTTCTTCCTTAATTCAAATTTTTGTATTTTCCCAGTTGATGTTTTAGGTAGTTCACAAAATTCTATTTTTTTTGGAACTTTAAATTTTGCTAAAGTCTCTTTGCAAAAATCAATTAATTCTTTCTCTGTAACAGGTTTATCTTTTACTGCTTCAATAAATGCACATGGTACTTCTCCCCATTTTTCATCAGGTTTAGCCACTACAGCAGCAATAGATACTGAAGGATGTTTAGCTAATGTGTTTTCTATTTCTATTGAAGATATGTTTTCTCCACCAGAAATTATAATGTCTTTAGATCTGTCCTGAATTTTAACATATCCATCTGGATGCATAACTGCTAAATCGCCAGAATGAAACCAGCCACCTGCCATAGCTTTGTCCGTTGCTTCTTTATCTTTAAAATAACCTTTCATAACTACATTTCCTCTAAGCATGATCTCACCAATTGTTTTTCCATCTTTTGGTACTTCTTTCATGGTTTCAGGATCCATGATGGTAGCACCCTCAAGATTAGGATATCTAACACCTTGTCTTGCTTTAATTTCATTTTGTTTATCTTCATCAAACTCATTCCAGTCATCATTCCAAGCACATTGTGTGACATGACCATAGGTTTCAGTTAGGCCATAAACATGCATTACTTCAAAACCAAGTTCTTTCATTTTTTTAAAAATTATACTTGGTGGTGGAGCTCCGGCAGTAAGTACATGAACTTTATTTTTCAATTTTTTTCGGTCACTTTCAGGAGCACCAGTTATCATATTCAATACAATTGGTGCGCCACCAAAATGAGTAACATCGTATTTATCTATTAAATCAAAAATCTTTTTTACATCTATGTTTCTCAAACAAATAGTTCTTCCATTTAACATAGGAACTGTCCAAGGATAACACCAACCATTACAGTGAAACATTGGGACGATAGTTAAAAAATTTAGTCTGTTAGGCATATTCCATGCAACTGCACTTCCAGTTGACATTAGATAAGATCCTCTATGATGATAAACAACTCCTTTAGGATTTCCAGTCGTTCCCGAGGTATAGCTCAGCGATATAGCTTGCCACTCATCTTCTGGCATTTTCCAAATAAAATCACCATCACCTGTATTAAGAAAACTTTCATATTCTAAATCACCAATTTTTTCTAATTTTGACTGATCTGCAAACTTATCGTGAATATCAATTATAGTAATTTTTTTTTCTAATTTACTTAATGCCTTTTTTACTTCTACATGAAGCTGTCTATCTACAACTAATACTTTCGCATCACTATGTTTTAAAATATAAGAGATAGTATTTGCATCTAATCTAATATTAATTGTATTCAATACAGCACCCATCATAGGAACTGAATAATGAGCTTCAAAAATTTCTGGGGTATTAAAAGCTAAAAATGAAACTGTATCACCTTTTTTAATACCAATCTTTTCTAATGCACTGGCAAATTTAGTAGTTCTTTTATAAACTTCGGCCCAAGTATACTTTCGATCTTCATAAACTATTGCTTCATAATTTGGGTAAATATCTTTTGCTCTTTCTAAGAAAGATAAAGGGGTTAAAGGAACATAATTAGCTCTATTTTTATCTAAATTTGTATCGTAATGACTCATATTAGTTAAATTTAAAATTCATTATATTTGAACTTCCAGAAATAGCAGACTTATAATGCTGTTCAGCCCTCGGTAAAACTTTAGCAAAATAAAATTTCGCAGTATTTATTTTATCATCATAAAAATTTTTATTTTCATTATAATCTTTAAAACTTACACTTAGAACTTTTATCCACGCATAGGCAACTGATACGAATCCAAGAGTTTTTAAATAATCATTCGCCGCTGCACTCACATCATCTCTATCTGTTTTTGCTTTTTCATTTATCCATTCACTAAACTTAGTTAAAATATTCAAATAGTAAGTAAAGTCATCAGTAAATGGCTTAATTTTTTCATTATTTAAATTTGTTTCAGATTTTATTAAATCTAAAAATCTGTTGATTATATTTCCATTTTTATTTGATAATTTTCTAAAAACTAAGTCAGCTGCTTGCACAGAGTTTGTTCCTTCATATATTGGTGTTATTCTATTATCTCTGAATAATTGTTCTATTCCTTGATCTTTTGTATAACCATAACCTCCATGAATTTGCATTGCATCATTAGTAATTTCCATACCTAAATCAGTAAATAATGATTTTACTACTGGAGTCATTAATGAAACAAAATCAGATGCTTCCTGACGAATTTTTTCATCTGGATGATTTAAACTAACTTCAGTTTGTTGAGATAACCAAAAACATAAGGCTCTCTCACCCTCTATTATTGATTTCATATTTAATAATGATCTTCTAATATCAGCATGTTCAATTATGAAATCTGCACCATTAGTTGATTTAGTGTTGTTAGTTTTACCTTGTTTTCTTTCTTTTGCGTAAGCAAGTGAATTTTGATAAGCAATTTCAGAAATACCCAAGCCTTGAATACCAACAACTATTCTTTCAAGATTCATCATTGTAAACATTGCATTTAAACCTTTGTCTTTTTTACCAATTAAGTAACCAGTTGCTTTATCAAAGTTTAATACACATGTTGCAGAACCTTTTATTCCCATCTTACTTTCAATAGATCCTGTTGATATTCCATTCCTTGAACCAACAGCTCCATCTTCATTTACTTTAAATTTAGGGACTAAAAATAAACTTATACCTTTCGTACCTGCAGGGGAATCGGTTGCTCTAGCAATTACTAAATGAATAATGTTTTCAGTTAGATCTTGATCACCAGAAGTTATAAATATTTTTTGACCACTAATTTTATATGTTCCATCACTTTGTTTTTCTGCTTTCGTTTTTAAAAGCCCTAAATCTGTTCCACAAATGGGTTCAGTTAAACACATTGTACCACTCCATTTACCCTCAACTATTTTTGGTAAATACTTATTTTTTATTTCATCTGAGGCATGATGATTAATACAATTATATGCACCAATGCTGAGTTCACTATAAAGTTTAAATGATAAGCTTGCAGAAGATAACATTTCATCAAAAAAAGCACTGACAGTCTTTGGCATTCCTTGACCACCATATTTTGGATCACAAGACAAAGAAGTCCATCCATCCTTAATATATTTTTGATATGCCTCTTTATATCCAGGAGGTGTTCTTACTACTCCATTTTCTAAAACTGCGGGATTTTCATCTCCAATTTTTGCAAGTGGTAAAATTAAATTTTGATTTATTTTTGCAGCTTCCTCTAAAATATCTTTAACAAGATCTGGACTGACTTCTTTATATTTTTCTAATTCATTATAATTTTTATTGTCTCTTAATTTCTTAAAAAGAAACATCATATCTTCTACTGGTGCAGTATAGCTTGGCATAAAAATAGTTTAAGATAATTAATAGATTATTTCAATTTTGAAATTATTGCATCACCCATTTTAGAAGTTGAAACTTCTTTCATTCCATTAGACAAAATATCTTTTGTTCTCAGCCCATCATTTAGTACTTCTTGTACAGCTTTTTCAAGAGCTTCTGCCTCTTTATCAAGGTCCAAAGAATATCTTAAAGCCATAGCAAAGCTTAATATAGTAGCGATTGGGTTTGCAATTCCTTTGCCAGCTATATCAGGAGCAGATCCATGAATAGGTTCATACATAGCTCTCATTTCACCATCTTTATTTTTTGCACCTAAAGATGCAGAAGGTAAAAGGCCAAGAGATCCCGTCAACATTGAGGCTTGATCCGATAACATATCTCCAAATAAATTATCTGTTACAATTACATCAAATTGTTTTGGATTTCTTAATAACTGCATTGCACAATTATCAGCAAGCATGTGACTTAGTTCTACATCTTTATATTCTTTATCATGTAGCGTTTGTACCTCTTCTTTCCAAAGTTGTCCTGCTTCCATTACATTTGATTTTTCACAAGATGTAACTTTATTAGATCTTTTTTTAGCTAAATCAAAAGCAATTCTAGCTACTCTAATTATCTCACTACTTGTGTAAGTATGAGTATTAATTCCTTTTCGTTCACCATTTTCAATAGGCTTAATTCCTCTTGGTTCACCAAAATAAATTCCACCAGTTAATTCTCTAACAATCATAATATCTAAACCTGAGACAATTTCTGGTTTTAATGTTGATGCATTAACTAATTGCTTAAAACATATTGCTGGTCTTAAATTTGCAAATAATTTTAATTCTTTTCTAAGCTTTAATAATGCTCTTTCAGGTTTTTTTGAAAATTCTACATTATCCCATTTTGGACCACCGACTGCACCAAGCATTACTACTGCACTTTCTAATGCTTTATAAAACACTTCATCAGTTATAGGTGTTCCGTGCTTATCATAAGAACAACCTCCTGCAAGATCTTCATCAGTTTCAAAATCTAGAGATTTTTTATCATTAAACCAATTGATTATCTTTCTTACTTCTCCAATAACCTCTGGACCAATTCCATCTCCAGGCAACAATAATATTTTTCTTTTTTTTACTTTAATCATTAAAAATCCATGGCTTTTTATTTTTTATATTTTTTTCGAAAATTTCAATTTTATCTGATTTCTTTAAAGATAATGCTATATCATCTAATCCTTCTAGTAAGCATTTTTTCTTAAATGAATCTACTTTGAATTTGATCTCATTATTTCCATAAATAATCTTTTCTTCTTTAAGATCTATATAAATTTCTTCTTTTCTATTTGCATATTCTGATAACTCTTTAATCTTTTCATCATTAAGAATAATGGGTAAAATTCCATTTTTGAAACAATTATTATAAAAAATATCAGCAAAACTTGAACTAATAACACAAGTAATACCAAAATCTAATAATGCCCAGGGAGCATGTTCTCTTGAAGAACCACAACCAAAATTTTTACCTGTTATCAAAATTTTAGAATTATTAAATGGATTTTGATTTAAAATAAAATCATTAACTTTTTTACCTTGATCATCATATCTCATCTCAAAAAATAAATTTTTACCAAGGCCTGTTCTTTTAATAGTTTTCAAAAATTGTTTTGGTATAATCATATCCGTATCAATATTAACTATTGGCAAATATGCTGGTATACTTTTTAATGTATTAAATTTTTGCATTTTAATTTTGATACTTTCTAACATCGTCAAGATTTCCAGATATAGCTGCAGCAGCTGCCATACCTGGACTGACTAAATGAGTTCTTCCACCTCTACCTTGTCTACCCTCAAAATTTCTATTTGATGTTGAGGCACATCTCTCCCCTAATTTTAATTTGTCTGCATTCATAGCTAAACACATTGAACAGCCTGGCTCTCTCCATTCAAAGCCCGAATTAACAAAAATTTTATCTAATCCTTCTTGTTCTGCTTGTTCTTTTACCAATCCAGATCCTGGAACAACCATCGCATGAACATGAGAAGCTATTTTTTTATCTTTTAAAATTTTCGCAGCCTCTCTTAAATCCTCTATTCTTCCATTTGTACAACTTCCAATAAAAACTTTATCTATTTTGATGTCTTTAGCAGCCATATTTGGTTTTAAACCCATATAATTTAAAGCTCTTTCTAAAGAATTTTTTTTATCTTCATCTTTTTCATTTTGTGGATTTGGAACTTTTTCTTCAATTGTAATTACATCTTGTGGAGATGTGCCCCAAGTTACCATAGGTAAAATTTCTTCAGCTTTTAGATTTATTTCTTTATCAAATTTAGCACCATTATCTGTTTTTAAATTTTTCCAGTATTCTAATGCTTTATCCCAATCTTTTCCTTTTGGTGACATTGGTTTACCGTTTAAATACTTAAATATTTTTTCGTCAGGTGCCATTAATCCTGCTCTAGCTCCACCTTCAATAGTCATATTACAAATAGTCATTCTCTGTTCGACACTTAATGATGTAATTAAATCACCGGCATACTCTATTACACATCCTGTTCCTCCTGCTGTACCAATTTTTCCAATTATTTGAAGAATTACATCTTTTGAAGTAACACCTAATGAAAGTTTACCATCTACGTTTATTCTAAAATTTTTTGCTTTTTTTTGAACTAATGTTTGTGTTGCTAAAACATGTTCTACTTCTGAAGTTCCAATTCCAAATGCTAAAGCACCAAATGCACCATGCGTTGCTGTATGACTATCACCACAGACAATTACTGTGCCAGGTTGAGTAAAACCTTGTTCAGGTCCAATAATATGAACGATACCTTGTCTTTTATCATCCATTCCAAATAACTGAATACCAAATTCTTTACAATTAGAATCTAAAGTATCAACTTGAATTTTAGATTCTTGATCTGAAATACCTTTAGATCTATCAGTTGTTGGAACATTATGGTCTGCAACAGCAAGGGTTAACTTTGGATGTCTAACTTTACGATTAGAATTTCTAAGTCCTTCAAAAGCTTGTGGGCTAGTTACTTCATGCACTAAATGTCTATCAACAAACAATAAAGCTGTACCATCGTCTTGTCGATCGACTAAGTGTTCATTCCAAATTTTATCATAAAGAGTATTGGGCATTGAAAAAAAAATTATTTTTTTTCTGTTGAACTTTCAAGTTTTTTTTCTGTCTTATTTTTAGTTTTAGGAGCTTCTTTTTTTGCCTCGACTTTAGAAATTTCTTCTTTTTTAACTTCTTTTACGGGTTCTACATCTGTTTTTACCTCAGCTTCAGGTTCTTTAGTAACTGGAGCTAAATTTTCCTCGGTTACAGTTTCTGGCTTAACATCAATATCAATTCCAATTTTTTTTCTAATTTTTTCAGCAATTCTAGCTGATTTACCAGTTCTATCTCTTAAATAATAAAGTTTAGATCTTCTAACTTTTCCTGAACGAATTACTTTAATTGAATCAATCGCGGTACCATATAAAGGAAAAGTTCTTTCCACTCCCTCTCCAAAAGAAATTTTTCTTACTGTAAACGAAGAATTAAGATCTCTACTTTTTTTAGCAATACAAATACCTTCAAAGTATTGAATTCTTTCTTTTTTACCCTCTGTAATTCTAACTCCTACTTTAACAATATCACCTACAAAAAAATCAGGGATCTTTTTTTCTGAAAGAATTTTTTTTACGTTTTGTTGATTTATTTCTTCTATTGTTTTCATTTTAATATTTAACAAATTAATTCTTCTTATATTTTTGCCACAAATCTGGTCTTCGGTCGCGTGTTATAGCCTCAGATTGAGATAAACGCCAGTCTTTAATTTTACTATGATCACCTGACAATAATACCTTAGGCACTGATTTTTTCTCCCATATTTGAGGTTTTGTGTATTGAGGATACTCTAAAAGACCGTTTTCAAAGGTTTCATCAATAGAGGATTTATCATTTCCTAAAACTCCAGGCAAAAATCTTATTACACTATCAAGCACTACTAGTGCTGCTGTTTCCCCACCAGACAAAACATAATCTCCTATACTTATTTCTTCTATATTTCTTGTACTCAAAACTCTTTCATCTACTCCTTCGAAATGACCACATATTATAGATATAGATTTTTCTTTTGATAAATCTTGTGCGAGCTTGTGATCAAATTTTTTACCTTTCGGTGAAAGATAAAAAATTCTTTCTCCTTTTTTAACATTTTGGTCTAAAGAGTTTGCTAAAACATCAGCTTTAAGTAACATTCCTGATCCTCCACCATAAGGAGTGTCATCAACTGTTTTGTGTTTATCAGTTGCTGAATCTCTAATATTAATTACACTTAAATCCCATAATTTATTGGCTAATGCTTTCCCGTAAAGACCTTTAGTTAAAGGTCCAGGGAAAACTTCTGGATAAAGCGTAAATACTTGAGCTTTCAACATAAATAAGTTTTAAGTTATTTTTTTCCCTCTTTAGGAGCTTCCTTTTTAGCTTCAGCTTTTGGTGCTGCATCTGCTTTAGGAGCTTCTTCCTTTTTAGATTCTTTTGATCCTTCCTCTTTTTTTCTATCTTTTTTAGGAATAGCTTTTTGAGGATTATTTCCGTTAGCAGGCATTGGCATTAATTCATTTTCACCTAAAATTCTTGCAACTCTTGTTGTTGGTTGCGCACCTTGACCTAACCAATATTTAATTCTCTCTGCTTCAAGTCCAATTCTTTCTTTTTTTTCTTTTGGTAACAATGGATTAAAAAAACCAACTTTTTCAATAAATCTTCCATCTCTTGCAAAACGACTATCAGCTACAACAACTTTATAAACGGGTCTCTTTTTTGTTCCACCTCTTGATAACCTTAACTTTAACATTTATTCTCCTTTTTTTTATTTTAATTGATTAAATAGCTCTGGAGGTATTCCTTTGTCAGACATACCTTTCAGATTTCCTTTAGACATCTTTTTCATCATTTCAGACATCATTTTAAATTGCTTAAGCAATTTATTGATAGTGGCTGGATCAGTACCTGAACCATTAGCAATTCTTTTTTTTCTCGAACCGTCAATTATTTTTGGATTCTCTCTCTCATATTTTGTCATAGACAAAATTATAGCTTCATTTTTTGTAATAATACTCTCATCTATCCCTGCTGCATCCATTTGCGATTTAACTTTAGAAACTCCTGGCATAAAAGACATTACACCTTCTATTCCACCAATCTCGTTAGCATTTTGGAGATGGACATTAGTTTTTATAATTCTTTTACCTTTTACTTATGTATCTTTAAAAAAAAATTATAGAATTATAAAAAAAGAGTATAAAAAACTTTTTTTTTTAGGTGCAATGGGCTGTGGTGTTTGTGGAGCTTTTCCTTTTTTAGCAGGTCAGACTACCACTGTTACTAATATGGGAATTATATATACATCTTCACCAATATTTATAATCTTAATTTCAAGTATTTTTTTTAATGAAAAAATTAATTTAACAAAGGTTATTGGACTTATAGCTTGTTTATTGGGAGTTTTTGCAATTATTATTAAAGGTGATTTTTACTTATTAATAAATCTTAATTTTACAATTGGTGATTTATGGATGTTAGCTGCTGCAATTGGATGGGCTCTA
>CACFTS010000006.1 GCA_902569285.1 uncultured Pelagibacteraceae bacterium
TTCTTTAGGTGCTATTTGGTCTTCTTGCTCTCCGGATTTTGGTACAAAAGGAGTGATAGAAAGATTTTTTCAAATAAATCCAAAAGTTTTATTTGTGACTAATGAATATTTCTATAATGGAAAACGAATTAATATTTTAGAAAGAATACCTGAAATTATTAAAAAAATTCCGTCAATCAAATATGTTGTTATCGTAAGTTATCCGGGCCAAAAAAAAATTAAGAAAAAATTTAAATTAAAAGTAAAAATTAAGTATTGGTCTGAGTTATTGAAAATAAAGTCATCGAATATCATTTTTTCTAAGTTTGATTTTGAGCATGAACTTGCAATTCTTTATTCTAGTGGAACAACTGGAAAGCCAAAATGTATTTGTCACAGAAATGGTGGAGTTTTACTTCAACATAAAAAAGAACATCAACTACATTGTGATATTAAAGAAGGAGATAATATCTTTTATTTTACCACATGTGGTTGGATGATGTGGAATTGGTTAATAACAGCACTTGCCTCTAAAGCTTCAATTGTTTTGTTTGATGGATCACCAATGTATAAACAAGAAGATTTACTTTTAAAAATAGCTGATAAAGAAGAAGTAACTCTTTTAGGGATTAGTGCTAAATATATTGATGCTTTGCGTAAATTTATACCCAATTTAAATTATAAATATAGGTTATTAAAATTAAGAACAATTTGTTCTACTGGATCACCATTATCAAATGATGGTTTCTATTATATTTATAAAAAAATTAAAAAAGATATTCATTTAGCTTCAATTTCAGGTGGAACAGATATTGTTTCTTGCTTTGTTTTAGGAAATTTATATCAACCAGTACATCTTGGTGAGATTCAAAATAAAGGTTTAGCACTAGATGTAAGAGTATTTAGTGATAAAGGAAAATCGTTAAAAAATTCAAAAGGTGAACTTGTTTGTGTAAATCCTTTTCCATCAATGCCTCTCAAATTTTGGAACGATAAAAATAATGTCAAATTTAAAAAGGCATATTTTAATAAATATAAAAATATCTGGCATCATGGTGATTATGCAGAGGTAAAAAATACGGATGGTTTTATTATTTATGGTCGATCAGACACGACATTAAACCCTGGTGGTGTTAGATTAGGAACTGCAGAAATATATTCTGAAGTAGAAAAGTTTTTTGAAATTAAAGAATCAATTGTTGTAGGCCAATCTTGGGATAATGATGTAAGAATTGTTTTATTCATAATTATGAATAAAAATTATGGTATTAATGATATTCTGTTACAAAAAATTAAACAACAAATTAGAAGAAATGTTTCGCCTAGACATGTTCCAAGTAAAATTATAGTTGTGAAAAATATTCCAAAAACCAAAAGTGGGAAAATAGCAGAATTGGCAGTTAAGAGTACTATTGAAGGTAACAAAATAAAAAACAGAGAAGCCCTAGTAAATCCAGAGGTATTAGAGGAATATAAAAATTTGAGAGAATTAGAGTATTAAATGTTAAAAAATATTGTAAAAAATTTAGAACCATCATCAACATTAAAGATTAATGAAATTTCTAGACAGCTTGAGGAAAAGGGAGAAAAAATTTTTAAGTTTGGTTTTGGTCAATCTCCATTTCAGGTCCCAACAGATATTGTAAAAGAATTAAAAGATAATGCTCATCAGAATAAATATTTGCCAATGCAAGGTCTTGCTGAATTAAGAAAATCAGTTGCTAATTACACCTCAGCTAAAAAAAATTATTATTATAACTCTGACAATGTAGTTATAGGACCTGGTTCCAAAGAATTAATGTTTTTATTGCACGTGATTTTTGATGGTGAGATTATACTTCCAATACCTAGCTGGGTTTCTTATGCACCCCAAGCAATTATTGGTAGAAATAAAATTAAAATGCTTCAAACAAAAAGAGAAAATAATTGGTTTCCAACTGGATCTGAAATTGAAGAAATTATTTTGAACAATAAAGAAAAAAATTATTTATTATTTTTAAACTCTCCTAATAATCCTTCTGGTCAAATTTGTGAAAATTTAGAGGAGATAAGTGAAGTTATGAAGAAATATAACTTAATAATTTTATCTGATGAAATTTACTCTGAACTTAGTTTTAATGACAATTATAAATCAATTTCAAATTTCTGCCCAGAAAAAACAATTATTAGTACTGGTTTAAGTAAATGGTGTGGTGCTGGAGGTTGGAGATTAGGATATTTTATTATACCTGAAAACTTAAAAATTATTAAAGATACTTTAAATGTCTTAGCTAGTGAAACTTTTTCAGCAGTTAGTGCACCCATTCAATATGCAGCAATTCAAGCCTACGAAGGTGAGCATAATAATTATATAAAATCTTCAAGAGAAATTCTTAAAGCTGTTGGAAACTACGCTTATGAAAATCTAAGCTCTAACAAAGTTTTAATAAATAAACCTCAAGGAGGTTTTTATTTAATGCCTGAATTCATTAGTGCAAAATTTAACTCATCATCAGAAATGTGTAAGAATATTCTTGAAACAACTGGAGTAGTGTTATTGCCTGGATCTGACTTCGGTTTTGATAAAAAAAGAATGTTAGCCAGATTAAGTTTTACAGATTTTGATGGAAAAGAATTTATGAAAAATTTACCTGAAAACACAAAACTAGAAAGTAATTTAGTTAATAAATATGCTCCAAAAATAGTTGAAGGCACAAAAAGATTGAAAGCCTGGGTTGAATCAACTTAATTTTTTTATAGACTCAACAGTAAAGTTTTGATTAGAATTGTTCTAAATTAATATTAGCGGAGGAGAATATGAAAAAAATAATAACTTCCCTATCGAGTGCTCTTTTAATTTTTGTAGCCTCGTTGTCATTTACAACAGTTGCAAAATCTGCAGAGTTCTTCACGATAGGAACAGGTGGACCTACTGGAGTATATTTCCAAACAGGAAACGCCATATGTAAAATGTTACATAAATCAGCAATAAGTGCTGAACATGGAAGAAAAAAAGGTACTGCTAAAGCTTACAGATGTACAGCTCCATCAACTGGTGGATCAAATTATAACATCGGTCAAATTAAAGCTGGTGAGTTTCAATTTGGTGTAGCTCAGTCAGACTGGCAATATCATGCGGTTAATGGATCAAGCAAATGGGAAGGTAAAAAATTTGGTGATCTAAGAGCTGTATTTTCAGTTCATAACGAACCTTTTCAAATTTGGGCTAGAAAAAAAGCAAAAATCAAGAACTTTGCTGGCTTAGAGGGAAAAGTTGTAAATATTGGTAACCCAGGTTCTGGACAAAGAGGAACTATGGAAGAGTTAATGAAAGCTATGGGTGTTGATAATAGTTTCTTTAAATCAACAACTGAACTTACTTCATCAGAACAAGTAAAGGCTTTGTGTGATGGTAAAATAGATGCTTTTGGTTATTCTGTAGGTTTTCCTAATGGAGCCATGGAACAAGCAGCAACTTGTGCAGCAAAAGCTTCACCAATTAATTTAACTGGTTCAGAGGTACAAGGTTTAATTAGTGGTGCAGACTATTATGCCAAAGCAGTAATTCCTAAGGGAACTTATACAAATCAAAAAAAAGATGCTACGACTTTTGGTGTTAAAGCTACTGTAGTTACTAGTGCTTCAGTTTCTGAAGAGTTAGTTTACTTAGTAACTAAAGCTGTGATGGAAAATTTTGATGATTTCAAAAAACAACATCCTGCTTTTGGATTTTTGGAAAAGAAAAACATGATTAAAGATGGTTTATCTGCTCCATTACATCCAGGTGCAATTAAATACTATAAAGAAGCTGGATTAATGTAATCTAGATTTTAAACTAAATTAAAAGGCCTGGTATTTTTACCGGGCCTTTTTTTTATGATAAGATAAAATTAATGAGTCATTCTTTTAGTGAAAAAATTAAAAGTAAAATAAATGAAGATTTAACTCCAACGAGAAATCTAACGGGGATTCATTTAAAAGTGGTTGTAGCTATTGCAATTATTTGGTCTCTATTTCAATTGTGGTATGCTTCTCCATTTCCTTTTTTGCTTAATTTTGGAATGTTTAAGGGATTACCTGCAAGAGCTATCCATTTAGGGTTTGCATTATGTTTAGCTTTTTTAATTTATCCAATTTCCAAAGGAAAAAGAATTTCAATAATAGACGTTATTATAAGTTTTATAGGAGCATTTTCCTGTCTTTATATTTATTTTTTCTATGATCAACTTGTTGAAAGAGGTGGGGTTTTATTAAGCATTAGAGTTGGTGAAAACTTTAATCTACCTATAGAATTAATAATTGGAAGTTCTGGAATTTTAATACTTTTAGAAGCTACAAGAAGAGCTATTGGTTTACCTTTAGTAATTATTGCAATTTGTTTTTTATTATTTTCATATTTTGGTAGATATGCACCTGAAATAATTTCTCATGGAGGATTGTCGTTAAATAGATTAGTTGGTTTTCAATGGTTAGATCAAGAAGCGATATTTGGAATACCAATTGGGGTATCAGTTGATTTTATTTTTTTATTTGTATTATTTGGGGCTCTTTTAGAGACAGCTGGCGGTGGTAAATATTTTTTAGATTTAGCCTTTGCAATGGTTGGAAAAATGAGAGGTGGACCAGCTAAGGCAGCCATTCTTGGATCAGGAATGACAGGTTTAATTTCTGGATCTTCAATTGCAAATACAGTTACAACAGGAACTTTTACAATTCCTATAATGAAAAAAACTGGTTTTTCTCAAGAGAAAGCAGGAGCAATTGAAGTTTCTTCATCTGTAAATGGTCAAATAATGCCTCCAGTTATGGGTGCAGCGGCATTTGTAATGGCTAGTTTTATTGGTGTTACATACTTTGAAGTTGTTAAGCATGCATTTTTACCTGCTATTATTTCATACATAGCTTTATTTTATATATCTCACTTAGAAGCATTAAAATTAAATTTGAAAGGAATGGAAGATTCTGATGTTCCAAATTTGAAGAAAACTTTTTTATCAGGATTACATTTTTTAGTTCCAATTTTTGTATTAATTTACATGTTAGTTTATTTAAGATTTACTGCATCATATTCAATTTTTTATGCAACTATTTCTTTAATATTTGTAAATTTGATTAATAAAATAATTAAAGAGAGTGATTATAAAAATGGATTAAAAGTTTGGTTTAATCAAACAATAATAGGATTTGAAAAAGGTGCTTTGAATATGGTTGGGGTTGGTATTGCAATTGCAACTGCAGGTATTATTGTTGGTGCTGTTGGATCAACGGGACTAAGTACAAATTTAATAATAGTAATTGAGTCAATTGCAAAAGATAATGTGGTAATATTATTGTTTTTAACAATAATATTATGTTTATTACTTGGAATGGGTTTGCCAACAACCGCAAACTATGTGGTGGTTGCATCATTAATGGCTACTGTTTTAGTTGATGTTGGTAATGCATCAGGATTTATATTTCCATTAATTGCGGTTCATTTATTTGTTTTTTATTTTGGTTTAATGGCAGATGTAACACCTCCAGTTGGACTTGCATCTTATGCTGCCGCTGCCATTTCTGGTGGAGATCCATTAAGAACAGGTGTTCAAGCATTTTGGTATAGTTTGAGAACTGGAATTTTACCAATTGTTTTTCTTTTTAATCATGAGCTTCTCTTAATAGGCATAGAAAATATTTGGCATGCGCTTACAGTGATAGTTACATCTTTAGCTGGTATTTTAGTATTTACATCAGCAACTCAAGGGTGGTTTATAAATAGACTTAGATGGTATGAAATAATAATTTTCTTATTTATATCTATTTCATTACTTTCACCTGAATTTGTACTCAATAAATTTTATCCTAAATATGATTATGTGGATTTTAATAAAATTAATGAAATAACTTTAGATCCAAAAAAAGAAGTTCGGTTTAAAGTAACAAGAATCACAGAATATGGAGAGAGGTATAAGCTATTTGTTATTAATAAAAATACTTTTGAGACAGAGTATAGTATTGGAAATTATGGCATGAATATTATTGAGGAAAATAACAAATATATTGTTGATACTCTTAAATGGAATGGAAAAGCTAAAAAAAGTGGATTTGAAATGGGTGATTATATTAGTGAGTTTAAAATAGAAAACACTGATAGACCTTCTAAAGTTATTATTTACCCATTGGCAATTCTTTTACTATTTATCTTTGGTTATTTAAATTCTAAAAGAAAAAAATTTAACCGCCAGGACCCAGATCTGAAGGTTTAACTTTTAAAATTTTCCAAACTCCTGAAGCTGAGGTAATAATTTTATTATTACATTTTAAGTCACATAATAAAAACACTAATGTTTTTGTTTTTTTTAGAATTTTTACTCGACCAATGATTTCATCGCCTAATTTTGATGTTCCAATAAATTTTAGTTCTAATGAAATGGTTACACAAGGAGCATTATCGGCTGACCTATGTGCCGCTGTTCCAGCTCCAGCATCCACTAAGGCTGACAAATATCCTCCATGAGTAATACCTGCAGCATTTAAATGATTTTTATTTATAGAAGATTTAAACTCATATTCACTATCAGAAATACTCCTAAACATCACACCACCATTATGTTTCATAAAACCTGGTTTCAAACTAATTTGTTCAAATTTTTCAGACATAATTTTTTATAATAAAAAAGTTAAAATTAATAAAATTACAAAAATGATTATGAAGAAGTATATTACTGACATTTGAAGAGAAGCATTCATTAGCCATTTAAACATAATTAATCCTTTTTATGGTGCGCCTGCTAGGAGTCGAACCCAGAACCTCCTGGTCCGTAGCCAAGCGCTCTATCCAGTTGAGCTACAGGCGCATTTTTAATTTTATTTAATTACAGTACATTAATTTTTAGTATATTTTAATAATAAGACAAATTTAAAATTTATGAGCGATAAATCAAAAGAAGTAGTTATTGTTGGTGCTGTGAGAACGCCAATAGGCACTTATAAAGGTTCATTAAAAAATATCAAATCTGATCAACTTGGATCAATAGTTATAAAAGAAGTTTTAAAAAAATCTAAATTTAATAAAGATGAAATTGATGAAGTTATTATGGGTCAAGTATTAACAGCTGGTGGAGGACAAAATCCAGCGAGACAAGCTGCAATAAATGCAGGTATTCCAATTTCAAAACCAGTTTATATAGTTAACCAAGTATGTGGGTCTGGACTTAGAGCTGTAATTTCAGGTTATCAATCAATTAAACTAGGAGATGCAAAAAATGTAATTTCTGGAGGCCAAGAAAATATGTCAATAGCTCCGCACTCAATTTTTTATAGAGATAAAAAAAAGATTTCAGAAGATAAATTAGTAGATACAATGATTAATGATGGTTTGATAGATGCATTTAACAATTATCATATGGGTGTAACAGCAGAAAATGTTGCAAAAAAATTTAATATATCAAGACAGGAACAAGATGAATTTGCATTAAAATCTCAAAAAAAAACACAAACTGCAATTATTGATAATAAATTTGATGAGGAATTAATTAAAATAAATCAAGATGGGAATATTCTTAACAAAGATGAACATGCAAGAAATGGTTTAAAATTATCTGACTTAGAAAAATTAAAAACTGTTTTTAAAGATAATGGAACTGTTACTCCAGGAAATTCTTCAGGGATAAATGATGGAGCTGCAGCCTTATTACTAACCACTTTAGAAGAAGCAGAAAAAAAATCAATTAAGCCATTAGCCAAAATTGTATCTTGGTCTTCAGTTGGGGTAGATCCCTCACTAATGGGTTTAGGACCTATAGATGCTGTTCGTAAAGCAGTTAAAAAAGCAAAATGGAATTTAGAAGAAGTTGATTTGTTTGAAATTAATGAAGCTTTTGCCGCTCAAAGTATTGCAGTAATTCGTGAACTAGGTATTGATCATGATAAAGTAAATGTTAATGGGGGAGCTATTGCTCTTGGTCATCCTATTGGGGCTTCAGGAGCTAGAATTTTAGTAACATTAATACATGAAATGAAAAGACAAAATAAAAATAAAGGCTGTGCAACACTCTGCATAGGTGGAGGAATGGGTATAGCTTTATGCGTTGAAAGAGTTTAGGAATTAATTTTTCCGTATTTTTCTTCTAATAGAATTTTTTGTATCCATATTTTAGCATCTATGTAAGTAGTAACTTTTGGTTGAATAAGTATTTTTAATAACTTTTTTATCATTTTTATAAGTTGTCTTTAAAGAATGTCAAAAAATTGAACAGAATGTGTTGAAATTTGCAATTTACTATACTTTTATAGTGTATAAGACATAAATAGATGACAGAAAAATTATTAGTTCCTGACATTGGTGATTTTGAAAATGTAGAAGTGATTGAAATTTTAGTTAAAGAGGGACAAGAAATTAAAAAAAATGATCCTTTAGTAACAATTGAAAGTGATAAGTCGAGTGTTGAAATTCCATCTACTATTGATGGTATAATTGAAAAAATAAAAGTAAAAATTGGAGATAAGGTTTCAAAAGGTGATTTATTACTTATTGTGTCAGGTGTAAAGAGTTCTTCTTTAGCATTAGAAACTGTACCAAAAAATACTGAAAATTTAATACAAGAGGCTGAAATTTCTTTGAAGAAATCTCAAAAACAAAAAAATGAAAAAGTTAAAGAAAAAAAACCTGAAATAATTCAAGTTGTAAATAAAGGTGATATTGATCCTCTTGAAACTAATGAATGGTTAGAGTCTTTATCCGCAGTAATTGAAAAAGATGGAAATCAAAGAGCTCATTATTTAATAAAGGAATTAATTAATAAAGCGTATATTGAAGGAGCAAATATTCCTTATACACAAAACACTCCTTATATAAATACAATTCCTGTAATGGATGAAAAAAAATCTAATGGTGATCAAAATATAGAAAGAAGAATTAGATCACTTATAAGATGGAATGCAGCTGCAATGGTGGTTAGAGCAAATAAAAAATTTCCAGAACTTGGAGGTCATATTGGAACATTCGCATCTGCGGCAACTCTATATGATGTTGGAATGAATCATTTTTGGAGAGCAAAAAATAATAAATTTGGAGGTGACTTAATTTATTTTCAAGGTCATAGTGCACCAGGTATCTATGCAAGAGCTTTTCTTGAAGGAAGACTTAATGAAAAGCAATTAGATAGTTTTAGACAAGAAGTTAATCCAGGTGGATTATCTTCTTATCCTCATCCATGGTTAATGCCAAACTTTTGGCAGTTTCCAACCGTATCGATGGGACTAGGCCCAATGTTAGCAATCTATCAAGCAAGATATATGAAGTATTTGATTAATAGAGGTTTAATAAAAGATGAGGGGAGAAAAGTTTGGGCATTTTTAGGAGATGGAGAAATGGATGAACCAGAATCTTTAGGAGCAATTGGTTTAGCAGCAAGAGAAAAATTAGATAATCTAATTTTTGTAATTAATTGTAATTTACAAAGATTAGATGGGCCAGTTAGAGGAAATGGAAAAATAATTCAAGAGTTAGAGGGAATTTTTAGAGGCGGTGGATGGAATGTAATTAAAGTAATATGGGGATCTTATTGGGATCCATTATTAGCAAATGACAAAACAGGTCATCTTATTAAAACTATGAACGAAACTGTTGATGGAGAGTACCAAGCTATGAAAGCAAGAAATGGTGCTTATGTAAGAGAAAATTTTTTTGGTAAATACCCAGAAACAAAAGAACTAGTATCTAGCTTATCTGATAAAGATATTTGGAGATTAAACAGAGGTGGTCATGACCCTCATAAAGTTTTTGCCGCTTATGATAAGGCTTCCAAAAATATTGGTAGTCCAACAGTAGTAATTGCTAAAACTATTAAAGGTTATGGAATGGGCAAAAGTGGAGAGAGTGTAAATACAACCCATCAAACTAAAAAATTAGATATAGATGATCTGATGTATTACAGAGATAGATTTGATGTTCCGCTGACTGATAATCAAGTAAGAAATATTGAATATTATAAACCTGATCAAAATTCACCAGAGATAAAATACATCAAAGAGAGAAGAATTCAGCTAGGTGGGTTTATTCCAGAAAGAACAACCTATGCAAAACCTATAAAAGCTCCACCTAAAAATATTTTTGAAAATATGAAAGAGTCTACAGGTAAGAAAGAGATGTCCACAACAATGGCTTTAGTTAGAATGTTGACTAGTCTTTTAAGGGACAAAAATGTAGCGCCAAGGTTGGTTCCAATTATCCCTGATGAAGCAAGAACATTTGGAATGGAGGGTTTTTTTCAAAAAATAGGAATATATGCTCATGAAGGTCAAAAGTATGAACCAGAGGATTCTGCTCAGTTAAGTTCTTATAGAGAAGAAAAAAGTGGTCAAGTATTAGAAGAGGGAATAACAGAGGCGGGAGCAATGTCTTCTTGGATTGCAGCAGGTACTTCTTATACTAATCATGATATAGAAATGATTCCAATTTATTTGTTTTATTCTATGTTTGGTTTTCAGAGAATTGGAGATTTTGCTTGGGCTGGTGCCGATAGCCAATCTAGAGGTTTTTTAATTGGTGCAACAGCAGGAAGAACCACATTAGCAGGTGAAGGACTACAACATCAAGATGGTCATAGTCATTTGATGGCATCAACTATACCAAACTGTATTTCATATGATCCAACTTTTCACTATGAATTAGCTGTAATTTTTCGAGAGGGATTAAAAAGAATGCACGAGAAAAAAGAAAATATTTTTTATTACATTACTACGATGAATGAAAACTATCCACATCCCAAAATGCCAAATGAAAAAGACTGTGAAGAAGGAATTTTAAAAGGAATGTATAAGATTCAAGAATTTAACAAACATAAAAAGACAAAGATCCAATTTCTTGGATCAGGTACAATATTAAGAGAAATGATTGCAGGTGCCGAAATACTCCAAAAAGAATATCAAATAGACAGTGAAATTTGGAGTGTGACAAGCTTTAATGAACTTAGAAGAGATGGATTAGAAACAGAAAGATATAATCTTTTGAATCCAGATAAGAAGTTAAAAAAATCTTATGTTGAAAAATGTTTAGGAAAATCTGAGGGTCCTATATTAGCAGCATCTGATTATATGAGAATGAATTCTGATCAAATAAGACCATATATAAATAATAAAAGTTTTTATTCATTAGGAACAGATGGATTTGGAAGAAGTGATACTAGAGAAAATTTAAGAAAATTTTTTGAAGTAGATAAAAATCATATAGTTACCTATGGATTAAGTGTGCTTGCTAAGGAGCAGCTAATAGCATCAAAGTATGCATCAGAAGCAATTAAAAAATATAAAATTGATCCAGAAAGACCAATGCCAACAAAATTATAGAATGACAAAAAAAGATATAAAAGTTCCAAACATAGGGGAGTTTAAAAATGTTGAGGTAATAGAAGTACTAGTTAAAAAAGGTCAAGAAATTAAAAAAAATGATCCTTTAATAACAATTGAAAGTGATAAATCTAGCGTTGAAATTCCATCTTCATTAGATGGAAAGGTAATATCACTAAATATTAAAATTGGAGACAAAGTTTCAGAAGGTGACAAAATATTAGAATTAGAAATAAGCAAAGTTTTAGAAAAAAAAACAGAAATTATAAAAACAAATAATGATGATAAAAAAGTTGTTTATCATACCCCAACTTTTGAGAATAATAATAAAGAATCTAATTTAATAAAAAAGGATTTTTCATTTAAAGTTTCAGCCTCACCAAAAGCTAGAAAGTTTGCTAGAGAACTTGGAGTAGATATAAATCAGGTTAAAGGAACTGAGAGAGGCGGTAGAATAATAGAAAGTGATATTAAATATTTTGTATCGTCAAGATCTAATAATAATTTTAAAGCTGAGGATAAAAAAATTGATAAAGTGGAGTTAGAATATACTCATGAACAATTTGGAGAAGTTGAAGTAAAAGATATCCCACGCATTAAAAAATTATCATCAAAATATTTGATGAATTCATGGACTAATATTCCACACGTTACAAATCATGATCAAGCAGACATTACTGAAATGGAAGAATTTAGAACTTCATTAACTGATATGTACACTGGCGAAAGAAAAAAAATTACTCCGTTAGCATTTATTGTAAAAGCATTAACAGCTTCATTAAAAAAATTTCCAAATTTTAATTCTTCTATAGATGAAATTGAAAAAGGAAAAATGACAATTAAAAAATACTTTCATATTGGTATAGCTGTAGATACACCGCATGGATTAATGGTTCCTAAATTAAGAAATGCTGAAAATAAGAATATTTCTTTAATAAGTGATGAACTTAAAAAATTAAGTGAAAAATGTAGAAATCTTAAGATTGATAAAAAAGAGTTGTTTGGTGGATCAATGACAATTACAAGCTTAGGAGGAATTGGAGGTTCTTTTTTTACTCCAATAATTAATTATCCTGAAGTTGCTATTTTAGGTATTGGTAAGTCTGAAAAGAAACAAGTTTATCTAGATGGAAGATTTGTTACTAGAACAATGTTGCCTTTATCTTTATCTTATGATCATAGAATAATAGATGGTGCAGAAGCAGCTCGTTTTAATAATGATTTAAAAGATAATTTAGGTAAAAACTTTGCTTATAAACTAGCTGTTTAATTATAATTATGTCAAAAACTCTTTCACTGTTTAGTGCTTTACTATGTACATTTATCTGGGGAACTACATTTATTGCACAAGATACTGGTATGGACGATATAGGTCCATTTACTTTTAATGCAGTTAGATTTTTTGTAGGATTTTTAGCGATTGTTCCTCTGGCATTTTTATTTGAGGTAAAAAAATTTAAATCTGAGTTTAAATTAGATTTTAAAACATTTGTAATTCTCTCTTTTTTGATTGGATTATCACTTTTTTTAGGTTCTGCTTTACAACAAGTTGCGCTTCTTTACACAGATGTAGCAAATGCTGCTTTTTTTACAATTTTTTATGTACCCATGGTTCCAATAATAATTTTTTTATTCAAAAAAAAATCAATTCATTGGAGTGTATGGCCATCAGTAGTTTTATGTTTGATTGGAGGATACCTCTTAACAAACTTTTATGATGCGACTGTAAGACTAGGAGATACTCTTGTAATTTTAGGAGCTTTATTTTGGAGCACACATATTATTTTTACTGGCATCATTGTTACAAAATATAATTTACCCTTAACATTAGGTGCAATCCAAACATTATTGGTAGCTTTATTCTCTTTTATAATTGGATTGATTTATGAAGAATTTGTAATTGATAATATTTTAAATGAAATAGATTCAATTTTATATGCTGGAATATTATCTGGAGGTTTTGCTTTTGTATTACAAATTTATGCTCAAAAAAATATTACTCCTGCACCTGCAGCTATAATTTTTTCGCTAGAAGGTGTTTTTGCAACTATTGCTGCATGGATTTTATTAAATCAGATACTAGGTATAAATAATTTATTGGGATGTTTCTTCATTTTAAGTGGTGTTTTGTTATCACAATTATTACCTTTAATAAAAAAAACTAATTAAATATATATTATAAAAAATAAAATTAAAGCAACTAATATTCTATATATTACAAATATATTTAATGAAAATTTATTAATATATCTTAAAAAATATTTAACAGTCATATATGAAAATAAAAAAGATAAAATAACTGCAATAATTAACAAATAATTTATTTCAATGGTTTGTCTAAAAGCATCTTTAAGTCCAAGGAAACTTGCACCCGCTAAAGCAGGAATAGATAATAAAAAAGCAATTTTACTTGAATCAACTCTGTTAAATTTTAAAAATCTAGCTGCTGTCATAGTAATACCTGCCCTACTAACACCCGGTATTAATGCTAGAATTTGGAATAGACCAATAAATAATATAGATTTTATATTTAAGTCTGTTGATATATTTTGATCAGTTTTTCTTTGATCAGCAAAGAAAAGAATTATACCAAAAAATAAAGTTGTAGATGCAATTACTTTTATATTTCTAAGAAGGTTAATAAGTTCAGTAGTATGTAGTATATATCCAAAAATAATTAGTGGTATTGAGCCAATTATAATTAAATATAAAAGCTTTTGGTTATGGTGTAGATTAAATAAATCTTTTTTAAAATAAAATATTATTGCAAATAAAGAACCTAGATGCAGGCTGATATCTATCAATAAAGAACTTGTCTTAAAATCATAGATATTAGAAACTAATATTAAATGTGCAGAGGAACTGACGGGTAAAAATTCTGATATACCTTGAATTGCCGACAGAATTAGTATTTCTATAAAATCTTGCAGCATATAAGTGTCGTAACTTAAAAAATATTTATTTTAAAGAATTCGATTTGATCAAATTAGGTATGCAAATATTAAATTAAATAGGTTATTAGCTAAATATTTATAAAATTAGGTCATAAATACTGACCCAAATAGTTCTTTTACTAATAAAAACAATGTATATTTTGCCTAAAACTTTAAAAAAATTATGTCTGATAAAATGCTCAAATTTGTTAAAATAGGTCAACAAACTCCACCTAAAAGAAATGTTGATGTCAGAAGAGATGATTTTAAAGAGATTTATGATGAGTTTATAACTCAAAAAGCTGAAGAACAGTCAAGTAGATGTTCTCAATGTGGTGTGCCTTTCTGCCAAGTTCACTGTCCTTTAAGCAATAATATACCGGATTGGTTAAAATTAACTGCGGAGGGAAGACTTAAGGAGGCTTATGAATTATCTCAAAGCACTAATAACATGCCTGAAGTTTGTGGAAGAATATGTCCACAGGACAGATTGTGCGAAGGAAATTGTGTGATAGAGAAATCAGGCCATGGAACTGTAACTATTGGCTCTGTAGAAAAATATATTACTGATAATGCCTGGCAACAAGGTTGGATAAAACCAATTTCATTAAAAATTGAAAAAGATCAGAGTGTAGGAATAATTGGAGCGGGTCCTGCAGGATTGGCAGCTGCTGAACAGCTAAGAAAAAATGGATATAAAATTACTGTATATGATCGGTATGACCGAGCTGGGGGATTGTTAATTTATGGAATTCCAAATTTTAAATTAGAAAAATATGTTGTGGAGAGAAGAACAAAACTATTAAAAGATGGTGGTATAGAATTTGTTCAAAATTTTGAAGTAGGTAAAGATGCTACTTTAGAACAATTGAGAAAAAAACATGATGTAATTTTAATTGCTACAGGAGTTTATAAACCAAGAGAAGTAGAATTACCTGGAAATGATTTAAATAATATTTTTCCAGCAATGGAATATTTGACTGCTTCAAATAAAAAAGGCTTAGGAGATAAAGTAGAATTATTTGATAAAGGTATATTAAATGCAGAAGGTAAAGATGTTGTAGTTATTGGAGGTGGAGATACTGCAATGGATTGTGTGAGAACGTCAGTAAGACAAAAAGCAAAGTCAGTTAAATGTCTTTACAGAAGAGATAAAGAAAACATGCCAGGATCAGCTAGAGAAGTTGCAAATGCAGAAGAAGAAGGTGTTGAGTTTGTATGGTTATCTAGTCCTAAAGAATTTAAAGGTAAAAATAAAATTGAAAATTTACTTGTTAACAAGATTAAATTAGGAGAACCAGATGAGTCTGGTAGAAGAAGACCAGAAATTAAAGTAGGTTCAGAATTTGAGATTAAAGCAGACATGGTAATTAAAGCTTTAGGTTTTGATCCAGAAAATTTGCCATTATTGTTTGATTCACAAGAATTACAAGTAACTAAATGGGGAACAATTAAAATTGACTTTGATACAATGGAAACAAACATAAAAGGTGTTTTTGCTGCCGGAGATATAGTTAGAGGTGCATCATTAGTTGTATGGGCAATCAAAGACGGTAGAGATGCTGCTTTATCAATTAAAACTTATCTTGAAAACATTGAATTAAAAAAATCGAAGGTAGCGTAATGGAGAACTATAAAAAGAATTTAAAATTACTTTGTAAAAATCATGTTTATTCAAGTGAAATGGAACATGATGCTTGTGGAGTAGGATTAATTGCATCAACAGAAGGAAAGAAATCGAGAGCTGTTGTTGAATATGGAATTGAAGCATTAAAAGCTGTTTGGCATCGTGGAGCAGTGGATGCAGATGGAAAAACAGGGGATGGAGCAGGAATACATGTGGAAATTCCAAAAGATTTTTTTATAGAAAAAATAGAAGTCACTGGACATGATTATGATAATTCTGAAATTTGTGTTGGTATGATTTTTTTGCCAAGAAATGATTACTCTTCTCAAGAAAGCTGTAAAACAATTGTAGAAAGTGAATTAACTAAAAATAATTTTAGCATTTATGGTTGGAGGCAAGTTCCCGTAAATCCAAAAATTTTGGGTGAAAAAGCATTCCAAACAATGCCAGAAATTATCCAAGTTTTATTTAAATTTAATGACCCAAATTTACTTGATAAAGATTTGGAAAGAAAAATCTATGAAACAAGAAAAAAAATTGAAAATAAAGCTTTTAATCTATCTTTAAATAATTTTTATATTTGTTCTATTAGTTCGAAATCAATTATTTATAAAGGAATGTTTTTAGCTGAAACTATTTCAGATTTCTTTTTAGATTTAAAAGATAAAAGATTTGTATCTAGATATGCTATTTTCCATCAAAGATTTTCAACTAATACTGCACCCAGTTGGAGTTTAGCTCAACCATTTAGAGCACTTGCACATAATGGTGAAATTAACACTTATAAAGGAAATAAAAATTGGATGAAAGTTCATGAGCAAGAAATGAGCAGTCCATTATTTGAAAATTTAGATAATTTAAAACCTGTAATCCAAAAAGGTGTATCAGACTCAGCTGCGTTAGATAATGTTTTTGAATTATTGAATAAGTCAGGTCAACCAGCACCTTTAGCTAAATTAATGTTAATACCAGACGCATGGTCAAAAAAAAATAAAACTCTTTCAAAAAGTCATCAGCAATTATTTAATTTTTTAAATAGTACAATGGAACCCTGGGACGGACCTGCCGCAATAGCTGCAACCGATAATGAATGGGTTATTGCCGCAAACGACCGAAATGGTTTAAGACCTTTAAGATATACAATAACTAAAAATAAACTTCTTTTTGCTGGTTCAGAAACAGGAATGATTGAGTTAAATGAAAAAAAAATTTTATCTAAAGGAAGATTGGGTCCGGGTGAAATTATTGGAGTAAGAATTGAAAAAGGTAAAGTTTTTTTTAATGATCAAATTAAAAATTATTTGGCAAAAGAATATAAACATTTTAATTCACAAATCATTAACTTGGATGAAAAATTATTAATTTCAAATGAGAAACATTGTTTTTATGGAGAAGATTTAAGAAGAAGACAGCATACATTTGGTATTAGTTTAGAGGATTTGGAATTAATTTTACATCCGATGGCTGAAGATGCAAAAGAAGCAACAGGTTCTATGGGTGATGATACTCCTCTAGCAGTATTATCAGATAAATATAGACCATTGTATCATTTTTTTAGACAAAATTTTAGCCAAGTAACTAATCCTCCAATTGATTCATTAAGAGAAAATAAAGTTATGAGTTTAAAAACAAGGTTTGGAAATTTAGGAAATATTTTAGATTTTGACACTTTAACGAAAGAAAACATACATGTTTTAAATAGCCCAATATTATCAAATTCGCAGTTTAATAAATTTATAAATTTTTTCGGAAAAAATTCGTTATCTATTGATTGTACTTTTTCTAACGAAGAAAATTTATTCAGTGCTATTGAAAGAATACAAAAAGAGTCAGAAATTGCAGTTAGACAAGGTATAACACAAATAATTTTAAGTGATAAAGAGCTTTCTTCTAAAAAGATGCCAATACCAATGTTATTATGTGTTGGAGCAATTAATACTTTTTTAATAGAAAAAAAATTAAGAGGATATGTTTCAATAAATGTTCAATCGGGTGAAGCTTTAGATACACACTCTTTTGCAACATTAATAGGAGTTGGTGCAACAACTGTAAATCCATATTTAGCTTTTGATAGTCTATATCAAAGATATGAAAAAAAATTATTTGGTCAATATAGTTTTGATGACTGTGTTCAAAGATATATCAAATCTGTTAATGCAGGTCTTTTAAAAATAATGTCTAAAATGGGCATATCAGTTTTAAGCTCTTATAGAGGAGGATGTAATTTTGAAACAGTTGGATTAAGTAGAACTATAGTAGATGATTATTTTCCAGGTGTAACATCTAAAATTTCAGGAATTGGTTTAACAGGAATTGAAAAAAAAATACGTCAAATTCACAAAGAAGCTTTTGAAAGTACCGATACAGTATTGCCTATTGGTGGAATTTATAGATATAGAAAAAATGGTGAAACACATCAATATCAAGGCAAACTAATTCATCTATTACAAAGCGCAGTAGGTTCAAATTCTTATTCAGCATATAAAAAATATGTTGAGGGAATTTATAAATTGCCACCAATAAATTTAAGAGACTTAATTAATTTTAGAAAAAAAAAAATAGGACCCCCAATTGATATTTCTGAAGTTGAGCCAATAGAAAAAATATTAAAAAGATTTGGAAGTGGGAGCATGTCTCATGGAGCTTTATCAAAAGAAGCACACGAAACATTAGCTATAGGTATGAATAGAATAAAAGGGGCTTCATGTAGTGGAGAAGGTGGTGAAGATGCAAGCAGATTTAAAATTATGAAAAGTGGTGACAGTGCAAATTCTAGAGTAAAACAAATAGCATCTGCTAGATTTGGTGTAACAGTAAATTATTTAAATAATTGTAATGAAATAGAGATTAAAATTGCACAGGGAGCAAAACCTGGTGAAGGTGGTCAGTTGCCAGGTTTTAAAGTCACTGAAGAAATTGCGAGATTAAGACATTCAACTCCTGGAGTAACATTAATTTCACCACCACCACATCATGATATTTACTCTATAGAAGACTTAGCTCAATTAATTTATGATCTAAAACAAATAAATCCAAATGCACGAATTGGTGTTAAATTAGTTGCTTCCTCTGGTGTTGGTACTATTGCTGCTGGAGTTGCTAAAGCAAAAGCAGACATAATTTTAATTTCAGGTCATAACGGAGGTACAGGTGCAACTCCACAAACAAGTGTTAAATATGTAGGTATACCTTGGGAAATGGGTCTTACTGAAGCTAATCAAGTTCTCACTTTAAATAATTTAAGACACAAAGTCACTTTAAGAACAGACGGAGGTATTAAAACTGGTAGAGATGTTGTTATTGCTGCAATGATGGGAGCAGAAGAGTATGGAGTTGCAACAACAGCTTTAGTTGCAATGGGATGTATTATGGTTAGGCAATGTCACTCAAATACTTGTCCAGTTGGTATTTGTACACAAGATAAACAACTAAGAGAAAAATTTACAGGTACACCAGATAAAGTAGTTAATTTATTTACTTTTATTGCTTCTGAGGTAAGGAAAATTTTATCAGAATTAGGCTTTAAATCATTAAATGACATAATTGGAAGAACAGATTTATTAATGCAAGTAAATAAAGCTTCACCTAATTTAGATGATTTAGATTTAAATCCATTATTTGTTCAAGCTGACCCAGGAAATAATAAAAGATATTGTGAAAATCTAAAAATTAATAAAGTGTCTGATACTTTAGATCAAGAAATTTGGCCTGAAATTGAAAATTTTTTAGATAATTCAGAAAAGATTGAAAAAGAATTTATTATAAAAAATACTCATAGAGCTGTTGGTACTAGAATTTCTCATCATCTTTATAAAAAATATGGTTATGAAAAATTGGATGAAAATTTTCTTACTTTAAATTTTAAAGGTTCTGCAGGACAATCCTTTGGTGCTTTTTCCTCAAAAGGTTTAAAACTTAATCTTAAAGGAGATGCAAATGATTATGTAGGAAAAGGATTATCAGGAGCAACAATTTCAATAAAATTTCCAGATGAAAGTAATTTAGTTTCAAATGAAAATACAATTATTGGAAATACGGTTTTATATGGAGCTACATCTGGCAAACTTTTTGCAGGGGGTCAGGCAGGAGATAGATTTGCGGTAAGAAATTCTGGTGCCACAACAGTAGTTGAAGGATGTGACTCTAATGGATGTGAATACATGACCGGAGGTACAGCTGTTATACTTGGTGAAGTAGGAGATAACTTTGCTGCTGGAATGACAGGAGGTATGGCATTTATTTATGATAAATTTAAAGAATTTGAAAAAAAAGTAAATCCTGAATCAGTTATATGGCAGAATATTGAAACAGAATATTGGGTGAATTTTTTAAAAAAGTTAGTTTTAGAACATTATGAAGAAACAAGATCTTCACTATCTAAAAAAATAATAACTAATTTTGAAGAGGAAATAAAAAATTTTGTTCAAGTTTGTCCAAAAGAAATGATTAATAAATTAAAAAATCCAATTACATTTAAAACGAAAATAAAAGAAGTTAGTTAATAATTAACATTAATTCTTTTTTTAACAAATTTAACCATTTAGGTGAAGATAAACTATGATCACCATTTTTTACAACTATCAATTTTTTTTTTGCATTTTTAAAAATTTTTAAAACTTTTTTTGAGTAAATTACTGGAACCGAATTATCTTTATTACCATGTACCATAGTTACATTTAAATCATTATATATTTTTTTATTAAAAATTTTATTCTTTCTCCCATCTTTAATTAATTGATGTGTAATTGGGTATTCGTAATCACCATGCTTTAATTGAATTATACCATTTTTTTTAATTTCTTTTTTTTGCTTTAATGAAAATTTATTCCACATCAAACCATCTAAAAATTCAGGAGCAGAACCTATTCCTAAAAAACCTTTAATTTGTTTTTTAAAAAATTTAAATTGATTTAAAGAAATCCATGCTCCCATACTTGAACCGACAAGAATAATATTATTTTTTTTAACAATTTTTCTTATCAACAGCTTTGTTTCATTGGTCCATTTTGAGATATTGCCATTTATAAACTTTCCAGAAGATTTTCCATGCCCAGAATATTCAAGCGAAAGGAATCCAAATTTTTTTTTTTTAGCAAAATTTAAAAAGGTTTTAGGTTTTTTCCCCTCTAAATCTGACATAAATCCATGTAAAAAAACAATGTAGTCACGATTTTTTTGGGTATGCTTTAAATATCTGATCCTTTTTGATCTAGTTAATTTTAAGTAATTGAAATTAGTCATTAAAGTTTATTAGTTTTGTCTATTATTATATAATCATATCTAATGTCGTCTAATATAAAAGTTTTACAAGTAATACCGAAATTAGGTTATGGAGGAGCTGAAACCGGCTGTTATGATATTGCACATTATTTACCAGAAAATAATTGTAAATCTTTCATAGTAACCAGTGGAGGAGAATTAATTAAATTTATAGATAGAGAAAAAGTTAAATTAATTAGATTACCTGTACATAGTAAAAATCCTTTATTGATACTTTTAAATGCAATTATTTTAGTTGGGATAATTTTATTTTATAACATTTCAATAGTCCATGCTAGGAGTCGTGCACCAGCTTGGTCATGTTTATTAGCAACAAAATTAACTGGAAGAAAATTTGTCACCACATTTCATGGTACTTATAATTTTAGTGGAAAGCTTAAAAAATTTTATAATTCAGTTATGGTTAGATCTGATTTGATAATTGCAGGATCAAATTTTATTTTTTCTCATATAAAAGAAAATTATTCAGAATTTTTAAAATTAAAAAAAAAATTCCTTGTAATTTTTAGAGGAATAAATGTAGATTATTTTGATCCAACTGCAAAACTAGAAACTGATGAAAAAAAACTTCTTGAAAAATGGAAAATTAATAAAGAAAAAAAAATTATTTTAGTACCTGGAAGACTTACTTCTTGGAAAGGACAAGAATTACTTATTGAAGCAATTAATTTAGTAAAAATTGAGTTAGGTTATGAAGCTTTTCATGTGGTCATATTGGGAAGTGATCAAGGTAGAAATTTATATAAAAAAAAATTAATTGGTTTAACTGAACAATATCGTTTAACGAATCAAATTAAATTTATAGATCATTGTGAAGATATGGCTTTAGCTTACCAAGTTTCAGATATTGTTATTTCACCTTCAATAGAACCAGAAGCCTTTGGACGAGTTGCAGTAGAGTCACAATCTATGGAAAAATTAATTATTGCTAGCAATATTGGTGGATCAAATGAAACAATAATAAATGAAAAAACTGGCTTTTTATTTGAGTCTGGAGATGCAAATTCTTTGAGTAAAAAAATTATACGAGCAATAACAATAGATGAAACATCCCTTAAATTAATAGGTAAAGAAGCGAGAAAAAACATAATAGAGAAATTTAATGTTGAAAAAATGTGTTTTTCTACTTATTCAGAGTATAAGAAATTATTAAATTAAATGCCCACAATTACATTACCAGATGGAAAAAATTTAGATTTTCCAAAAAAAGTTACTGGATTAGAAGTAGCTGAAAAAATTAGTAAATCATTAGCAAAACAGGCAATGGTTATAAGTGTTGATGGCGAACTTAAAGACCTAGATTTTTTAATAGAAAAAAATTGTTCGGTAAAAATATTTACCTCAAAAAATGAAGAAGGTCTTGAAACAATTAGACATGACACTGCTCATATTTTAGCAATGGCTGTTCAAGAGCTATTTCCCGGAACACAAGTTACTATTGGTCCAGTTATAGAAAATGGTTTTTATTATGATTTTGTAAGAAAAGAACCTTTTACCGAGGAAGACTTAAAAAAGATTGAAGAAAAAATGAAAGAAATAGTTGATCGTGATGAAAAAACAAAAAGAGAAGTTTGGGATAGAGATAAAGCGGTTAAACATTTTAAAAAAAAAGGTGAAATCTATAAAGCGGAATTAATAGAAAGTATTCCAAAAGATGAAGAGGTATCAATTTATTTTCATGGTGAGTGGCATGATTTATGTAGAGGACCACATCTGTCTTCAACAGGAAAAATTGGTAAATTTTTCAAATTAACAAAAGTTTCTGGTGCTTATTGGCGTGGAGATTCGAATAATGAAATGCTTCAAAGAATATATGGAACAAGCTGGGCTAGTCAAAAAGATTTAGATATTTATCTAAAAAGAATTGAAGAAGCAGAGAAGAGAGATCATAGAAAATTGGGAAAAGAAATGGATTTATTTCATTTTAGAGAAGAAAGCCCTGGCTCTGTTTTTTGGCATGAAAAAGGATGGGCTTTATTTCAAAAACTAATAAATTTTATGAAAATGAAACAAAACATTGCTGGGTATAAGGAAATAAATACTCCAGAAGTTTTAGACAGAAGTTTATGGGAAAAATCTGGTCACTGGGAAAAGTTTGGTGCAAATATGTATACTTCAACTACTCCTGATGAAAAGGTTTTTGCAATCAAACCAATGAATTGTCCTGGCTGTATAGAAGTTTTTAATAAAGGTCTCAAAAGTTATAAAGATTTACCTTTAAAAATGTCTGAGTTTGGTAAGGTCCACAGATATGAACCATCAGGAGCACTACATGGTTTACTAAGAGTTAGGGCGTTTACACAAGATGATGCACATATATTTTGTACTGAAGATCAAATAACAGAAGAATGTTTAACAGTTACAAATCTTATTCTTAAAATATATAAAGATTTAGGTTTTGAAAATGTGATTTTAAAATATTCTGATAGACCAGATTCAAGAGTTGGGAATGACAGTGTTTGGGATAAAGCTGAGGCTGCATTATTAAAAGCTGTTAAAGCGACAAAACTAGAATACAGTATAAATAAGGGTGAGGGAGCATTTTATGGACCTAAAATTGAGTTTGTTTTAAGAGATGCTATTGGGAGAGATTGGCAATGTGGAACTCTTCAAGTTGATTTTAATTTACCAGGAAGATTAGGCGCATCATATGTAGATAAAGATGGAACAAAAAAAGTTCCGGTTATGTTACATAGGGCATTATTTGGTTCGCTAGAAAGATTTATTGGGATTTTGATTGAACATTATGCAGGTAAATTTCCATTTTGGATCTCACCATTGCAAACAGTTGTAATTCCAATCTCAGAAGAGTTTGATGATTATGCAATTGAAGTTTGTAAAAAAATTAAAGAAGTAGGCATAAGTTCAATAACAGATTTAAAAAAACACAACTTAAATTACAAAATAAGAGATCATTCGCTAGCAAAAATACCTCTTTTGCTAATTTGTGGTAAAAAAGAAGTTGACAGTAACACGGTAACTATTAGAAGGTTGGATTCTAATAAACAAGAAAATATGGAATTAAAATTATTCTTAAAAAAATTCTCTGCTTTAAATAAAGCATCTTTAAACTAAGTGGCAGATTTTAAGCAAAATTATTTTCAAAGAAGAACTAAGGATCGAGGTCCAAGGTCTAATAATAGAATTTCATCTCCAGAAGTTCAAGTTATAACAAGTGACGGAGAAAATTTAGGGACCCTTAATACAAACAAAGCAATTTCAATGGCAAAAAATCAAGGCCTTGATTTAATTGAGATAGCACCAAACACTAACCCACCAGTTTGTAAAATTATGGATATTGGTAAATTTAAATATGATGCTCAAAAAAAAGCTAACCTTGCTAAAAAGAAACAAAAAATTATTGCACTTAAAGAAATAAAAATGAGGCCTGTAACAGAAAAACATGATTATGAATTTAAAGTAAAAAATGCAAAAAAATTTATTGTAAAAGGAGATAAGGTAAAATTTACTATAAGATTTAAAGGTCGTGAATTACAGCACTCTCATCTTGGTAATGAGCTTATGAATAAAATCAAAGAAGATATGAAAGAAATTGGTAAGGTAGAATTACATCCAAAATTTGATGGAAAGCAAATGATAATGGTAATTCAGCCCTTATAGGCTTTAATATAGGTTGTAAATTTTCAGCATTCTTTGTATAACCTCGCTCAATTATGCCAAAACTTAAAACAAAAAGCTCAGCTAAAAAAAGATTTAAAATATCAGCCAGAGGCAAGGTAATAATGGCTCAAGCTGGTAAAAGACATGGGATGATTAAAAGAACAAATTCTCAAATTAGAAAACTAAGAGGCACAACTGCGATGTCAAAACAAGATGGAAAAATTGTTAAATCGTATATGCCTTACAGTTTAAGAGGTTAAAAATGGCAAGAGTTAAAAGAGGTGTAACAAGTCGAGCTAAACATAAAAAAGTTTTAAAAACTGTTAAAGGTCAATGGGGTAGAAGAAAAAATACCATTAGAGTAGCTAAGCAAGCTATGGAAAAAGCTATGCAATATGCCTACAGAGATCGTAGAAATAAAAAAAGAGACTTCAAATCTCTTTGGATACAGAGAATAAATGCGGGTGTTAGAGCTGAAGGTTTAACATATTCTAAGTTTATTAATGGATTAAATAAATGTGGAGTAAAAATTGATAGAAAAATTTTAGCTGAGATAGCGTATGATAGCCCAGAAGCCTTTAAAACCATTGTTCAAAAAGCACAATCTGCATTAAATTAATCTTCACTATTGTTTTATTTCACTGAAGAAATAATCTATTAAAATGTCTGATCTTAAAAAAATAAAAGAAGAATTTCTATCCAAACTCAATAAAAAACTAAATGTTTCAGAGATAAATCAAATTAAATCAGATTTATTTGGAAAAAATGGATTGGTTTCATCACAATTTAAAAAAATTGGAACAATTCCAGAGTCCGAAAGAAAAAAATTTGCTTCAGACTTAAATATTATTAAAGATGAGTTACAAGATTTAATTAATTTAAAAATAAATGAAGTTGAAATTAATGAAATAAATGAAAAATTAAAAAAAGAAAAAATTGATGTAACTTTACCTGAAAGAAATTTTGTTAGAGGAAAAATACATCCCGTATCACAAACAATTGATGAAATATCTTCAATATTTTCAGAAATAGGTTTTAGTGTTGAGGAAGGCCCAGATGTTGAGAATGAATATAACAATTTTACTGCACTAAACACACCCTATAATCATCCAGCTAGAGATATGCATGACACATTTTATTTAGATGAAAAAAAAGAAAAATTATTACGAACCCATACTTCACCAGTTCAAATTAGAACTATGTTAAAAGATAAACCTCCATTTAAAATTATAGCACCTGGCAGAACTTATAGATCAGATAGTGATCAGACACACGCACCAATGTTTCATCAGGTTGAAGGTCTTCATATAGATAAAGATATTAATATGGGTCATCTAAAAGGATATTTAAATTATTTCATCAAAGAATTTTTTGAAGTTGATAAAATTAAAATGAGATTTAGGCCAAGTCATTTTCCTTTCACAGAACCTTCGGCTGAAGTTGATATTGGATATGAAATTAAAGATGGAAAGATTGTAATTGGAGAAGGTGATAAGTGGTTAGAAATTTTAGGATGTGGAATGGTACATCCAAATGTTCTTAAAAATGTAAAAGTAAATCCAGAAAAGTTTCAAGGTTATGCCTTTGGTATTGGTATAGATAGATTAGCAATGCTAAAGTATGGTATTAATGATTTAAGGTCATTTTTTGAATGTGATTATAGATGGTTAAACCATTTTGGTTTTGACCCATTGGATGTCCCAACTAATTATAGAGGGTTGAGTAGATGAAAATTACATATGATTGGTTGAAAGATCATCTTCAAACAAAAAATTCTGAAAATCAACTTTTAGAAAAATTAACAGATATAGGTTTGGAAGTTGAGGGAATAGGAAATACATCTTCAGATTTAGATAAGTTTATAGTATCAAAAATTGTCAGAACTGAAAAACATCCAAACGCAGATAGACTAAAGGTTTGTGATGTAGATATTGGTCAAAAAAAAATAATCAAAGTTGTCTGTGGTGCTCGAAATGCAAAAGAAGGACTTTTGACTATTTATGCTCCTCCTGGAGCTATTATTCCAAAAAATAAAATGAAACTTGTTGTAACACAAATAAGAGGAGTAACCTCAAATGGTATGCTTTGTTCTGATTCAGAACTTGAATTATCAGATGAAAGTGATGGTATAACTGAGCTTAAATACAGTAAATATAAAGATAAAATTGGAAAAAAATATTTCAATAAAAACAATTCAAATTTAATTGATTTAGCAATCACACCAAATAGACCAGATTGTTTAGGTGTAAGAGGTATAGCTAGAGATTTAGCAACAGCAGGCTTTGGAAAACTTAAAGATAATAAAATTAATAAAATTAAATCAAAAGGAAAACAAAAAATAAGCATTAAAATTTTGAAAGAAAAAAATCAAGGTTGCACAATATTTGGGAGCTATTTAGTAACTAATGTCCAAAATGCAGAAAGCCCAAAATGGCTTAAAGATAAATTAATTTCTATAGGTCAAAAACCTATTTCAGCAATTGTAGATATTACAAATTATGTAATGTTGGACTTAAATAGACCATTACATGCGTATGATGCTGATAAAATTCAGAAAGGCATAGTTGTTAGAAACTCAAAAAAAGGTGAAAAATTTAAGGCCTTGGATAATAAGGAATATAAACTTGATGAGGGTATGTGTGTAATTTCTGATAACGCAGGAGTATTAGGGTTAGGTGGAATAATTGGTGGAATTAGATCTGGAACTGAGTTTAATACAAAAAATGTTTTAATAGAATCTGCTTATTTTAACCCAAAATCGATTAGAAAAACATCAAAACAATTAAATATTGATACTGATGCAAAATTTCGATTTGAAAGAGGAATTGACCCATTATCTATTGAACAAGGTTTAATTAAAGCAGCAAATTTAATTAAAGAAGTTTGTGGTGGAGAAATTAGCAAAATAGATATTCAAAAAGTAGATAAATACAAAGAAAAAAATATTAATTTTGAAATTGAATTATTTGAAAAAATTTCAGGTTTTAAAATTTCCAAAAAGGAAATTTTAAAAATTTTAAATGATCTAGGATTTGAAGTTAAAGGAGATAAAAAGTTTCTTAAGTTAAAAGTTCCTTCATGGAGACCAGATATAGAAGAATCTATTGATGTTGTTGAGGAATTAGTGAGAATTTATGGTTATGATAAAATAAAAAAGATAGATCCTATAAAAATAAGATCTAAATCTACTTTGAATAAAACTCAAAAATTATTTCACTTTTTGCAAAGATCAATAGCTACAAAAGGCTACCAAGAAGCCATTACCTGGTCATTTACGGATTCTAAAATTAATGATTTGTTTAAATCTAATATGAAAAATATTGAGATTGTTAATCCTATAAGTTCTGATCTTAATGTTTTAAGAAACTCAATATTTTCAAATTTGACCATTTATCTTAATAAAAATTTAGATAGAGGTATTAAAGATCTCTCTTTATTTGAAATTGGCCCTATATTTTATGGATCAAACCCTGGTGACCAAGAAACAGTCGTAGGGGGCTTGCGCTCGGGAAAAGTTTCGAGGTTATCATGGATAGAAAAAGATAGAAATGTCGATGTTTTTGATGTTAAAAAAGATGTTATTCAGACTTTAGTTGAATCAGGCTATGATAAATCAAAAATTTTTATAGATGACCAAACTCCTAATTATTATCATCCAGGTAAATCAGGGAGAATTTTTCTAAATAAAAGAAAAGATAAAGTTGCTGCATATTTTGGGGAAATTCACCCTAATATTTTAAATAGAATTGATATTAAAACTGAAGCCCTTTTAGGATTTGAAATATTTGTAGATAATTTAAAACAACCGAAAAAATCTCTTAAAGATCAAAAAAATATATACCAAGTATCTGATTTTCAAAAATCTGAAAGAGATTTTGCTTTTATAATTGATAAAAATTTTAAATCTCAAGAAATAATCGAAGTTATTTCAAATATTGATAAAGAACTTATCAGAAATGTTAATATTTTTGATATTTACGAGGGTGAAAATATTCCTAATGGTAAGAAATCAATTGCTTTAAATGTGACTATTCAGTCGATGACAAAAACTTTAAAAGATAAAGATTTAGAAAAGGTAAATAAACTAATTGTCGATACTGTAGAAAATACAACTGGTGCAAAAATTCGATCTTAAAAATTAAATGAGCACTATTGATAACATAAGAAATTTTGCAATTATAGCTCATATCGATCATGGTAAATCAACAATAGCCGATAGAATTATTCATAAATGTGGTGGTTTAACAGAACGAGAAATGAAAGCACAAGTTCTAGACTCAATGGATATTGAAAGAGAAAGAGGGATAACCATTAAAGCTCAAACGGTTAAATTAAACTATAAATCAAAAAATGGAAAAGAATATATTCTTAATATTATTGATACTCCTGGCCATGTAGATTTTAGTTATGAAGTTAGTAGATCACTTTATGCCTGTGAAGGATCAATATTGATTGTTGATAGTACTCAAGGTGTAGAAGCTCAAACATTAGCTAACGTTTATCAAGCTTTGGATATTAATCATGAAATTATTCCTGTGTTAAATAAGATAGATTTACCAGCTTCAGACTTAGAAAAAACAAAAAAACAGATTGAAGATGTAATTGGAATTGATACTGAGAATGCTGTTCCATGTTCTGGTAAAACTGGCGAAGGTATAGATGAGATTTTAGAACAAATTATCAATCAATTGCCAGGTCCAAAAGGAAAATTAAATGAAGATTTGAAATGTTTATTAGTTGATAGCTGGTATGATAGTTATCTTGGAGTTGTAATTTTAGTTAGAGTAATCAATGGTAAGATTACTAAAAATATGAAGGTTAAAATGCTTTCAACAAATCAAGACTATATTATTGAAAAAGTAGGAGTGTTTACTCCAAAAGCAAAAGATATAAACGAATTAAATACTGGAGAAATTGGTTTCATAACAACAGGTATTAAAGTTTTATCAGAAACAAAAGTGGGTGATACAATTTGTGACGCATCCAAACCACCAGTTCAAGCTTTACCTGGTTTTAAGCCAAGTAAACCAGTAGTATTTTGTGGATTATTTCCAGTAGATAGTTCTGAATATCAAAAACTTAAAGATGGGCTAGCAAAATTACAATTGAATGATGCAAGTTTTTCGTTTGAACCAGAATCATCATCAGCTTTAGGTTTGGGGTTTAGATGTGGGTTCTTGGGACTCCTTCATTTAGAAATAATTACAGAGAGATTAGAAAGGGAATTTGATGTCAATTTACTTACCACGACTCCTGGAGTTGTTTACAAAGTGAATTTAAATAGTGGAGATATTATTGATTTACAAAATCCATCAAGCCTTCCCAATCCAACTTTAATTAAATTTATTGAAGAGCCGTGGATTAAAGCAACAGTCATAACACCAGATGAATACCTAGGGGCAATTATAAAGCTTTGTCAGGATAAAAGAGGAATACAAACTAACTTGAGTTATTCAGGTAATAGAGCTGTTTTAAGTTATGAGCTTCCATTAAACGAGGTAGTGTTTGATTTTAATGATAGAATTAAATCTATGACAAGCGGTTATGCTAGTTTTGATTATGAAATAATAGAACATAGGGAAGGAAATTTAGTAAAGTTAACTATATTAGTTAATGGTGAGACAGTAGATGCTTTAGCGATAATGATACATAAGGATTTTGCTCAAAGAACAGGTAGAGAGGTTTGTGAAAAGCTTAAAGATTTAATACCAAGGCATAATTTTATGATTCCAATTCAAGCAGCAATCGGTGGAAAAATTATTGCTAGGGAGACTATAAAAGGTTTTAAAAAAGATGTTTTAACAAAAATTCATGGTGGTGGCGCTGCAGATAGGAAGAGAAAGTTATTAGAAAAACAGAAGAAAGGAAAAGCTAGATCTAAACAATTTGGAAAAGTTGAAATTCCGCAGGAAGCATTTATTGGAGTTTTAAAAATTAATAATAAAATCTAGTTATAATTAAGCAATTTCTTATCAATTTTAAATAGTAATTCATAAGTTTTGAAAACTGACGAAATCTCATTGATTTTATCTTTTTTATAAAATTTTTCTAAAAGTATTTTAATTGTTCTACGATTCTTTTTTTTGTAACCATCATAGATTTCTTTTTTAATATTTTTAAATATAAATATTTTTTTTGTTCTTTTTTTTAGGAAATTTGAGAAGATTATAAAAATTTTTAAATTATTAAATAAGAATTCTATTTTTAAGTCTTCTAAAATTCTATCTTTTTTTTTATTTCTGGAAAATTTTAAAATGTTAAATTTTTTTGGAAGACCAAAATATTTTACCATTAAAGCTAAAGGATGAGGTAACCAATCGAAAAATGGCTTATTATACGTATTCGTGACATCATTTTTTCCATAGACCATCTCAATTTTTTTTAATTTTTTAAAATTATCTTTAAAAATTTTGAATTTTTCAAAATTTAAAACATCATTGTGATGTATCATAATTTTTTGTTTAAAATTTCTATTTAATTTATATATTTTTTTTAATTCATTAAAATTTTCCACCAAAGGTTTTTCAACAATTATATTTTTCTTTTTTTTAATTGCGTAACGTAAATATTTGTAATGTGAGGCCACAGGTGAAGTAATGATAATTAAATTAAATTTATTTGACTCAAAAAATTTTTTAATATTTTGACTTTTTTTATTTATATTTCTTTTTGAAATTATTTTAATAAGATTAAACTTCTTAGATTTTTTAATTTCTTTCTGAAAAGCTTTACTCATTTTACCTCTTCCTATTAATCCTATATTATATACTTTCATTAAATTAACCTTGGATTTGGAAAAGGAATTAAAAATTTTCCGCCTTTTTTTTTAAATTTTTTATTTTTAGCAATAATTAATTCGGCATAATTCCAAGCAAAAATAATTAAAACATCTATATTTTTTTTATTCATATTTAATGGATCTAGTATTTTTATTTTAGTACCAGGGATACATAAACCTTGTTTTAATTTATTATCATCAAAAATAAATTTTATATTTTTTTCTGAAATTTTAAAATAATTTAAAAAAGTAGTTGTTTTTGCTGCTGCACCATATCCGGCAATACTCATATTATTATTTATACAATTTTGGATAAGTGAATTTAGTTTATTTTTACAATTAATAATTTTCTTTTCGAATTTTTTATAAGTACTAACATTAAACAAATTTAACTGTTTTTTTTCTTTTAGAATTTGTTTTTTTATACTTTTTTGATTTTTAGAATTTTTATTTTTTGAGACATAAACCCTTAAGGAACCACCTTGTGCATCTGGAGTTTTAAAATTTACAACATTTAGGTTAAATTTTTTTACAAATTTTGAAATAGGGTATAACGCATGATAATCTAAATGTTCATGATAAATTGTATCAAAAGTATTTTTTTTTAAAACTGAAGCTCTATAAGAAATCTCAAATACAAATAACCCCTCATCTTTTAATAGATTTTGTACACCATTAAAAAAATCATTTAAATCTTCTACATGAGCACAAACATGATTAGCAGTAATTATGTCAAATTTCCCATATTTTTTTTTTATATTTTCACTTTTTTTCATTGTAAAAAAATCATCTATCTGAGTAATTCCTTTTTTTAAAGATAATTTTTTTAAATTTTTAGCTGGATCTATCCCTAATCTAAAAAATTTTTTCTTTTCAAAGAAATTTAGAAAGGTTCCATCATTTGAAGCAATATCTAAAATTTTAGTATTCCTATTTTTAAACATTTTTCTTATTTCATTTGCATAACTCTTAAAATGTAAAAAATTTTTTTTTGAAGTGTTTGTTTTATAAAGATAATTACTGAACATTTTTGATGGTTTTATAGAGTGAGTCAATTGCAGATGACCACAATTATTGCAATAGTTTAACTTAAGAGGATATTTTCTTAATTTTTTACTAATTTCAATTTTTAAGTATGAATTTGCTAATGGTGTTCGACCTAAATCAAAAACTTTTTTTAAATTTTTAGAATTACATAAACGACAAAATTTTATCGATACACAATCTTTTTTTTGCACTATTTATATTTTGAGATTATTTTTTTTACTTTTGGTTCTTGGTCCATATTTAATCTAACTAAATCTCTTTCGTAATCAAATTTATCTCTTTTTCTACTACTATATGAAAGAAAATGAGTATTTTTTAAAAAATAAGCTAGGTGGTCTTGATCATATGTTGTAAAAAATAAGTCTCCCCTTTTCATTACTTTATAATTTAGTTTTGATCCTTTAGATCTATTTCTGTAAAAAAATAATATTTCACCTTTTAATATGTAGCAAAAGTGTTCATCTTTTTTATGGTAATGATTTGCTCTTATAGTTCCTTTTTTTGAAAAAATTTCTATAGATGATGAAAAACCTTTGTCTAATATTTTTAAAAGATAACCTCTTTTATCTCTGAAAACTTTGCCGGTCTTATGAACAAATTTGAATTTTTTTTTCATACTTTTTTAAAAATTTTATAATTCTTTTTATACCATTCAATTATCATAGGAAGATCCTTTAATAAATTTCTTTTTGGACTCCATCCTAATTTTTGAATTTTTTTTGACGAAACAGAGTATCTTTTGTCATTATATAATCTATCTTTAGTAAACTTGATAAATTTTTCTGGATTTTTTTTAAAGATTTTACAAATGTATCGTGCAATGTTGATATTTTTTTCGAAAAAATTACTTCCAACATTATATGTACCTTTATCTTTTTTTTTAACTAAAAGTATTAATGCATTAGCAAAGTCTTCAGCGGAGAGGTAAAATCTTATATTTTTTCCATTTCCGTGAATAGGAATTGGCTTGTTATGAATTAGATTAACAATTGATGTTGAAATTAATTTTTCAGGGTATTGTCTAATACCATATATATTATTTGCCCTGACAATTATTATTTCTTTTTTATAAGTATACTTATAACTATTTATTAATATTTCAGCTGCAGCTTTAGATGCGGAATATGGATTAGTTGGATTTACTAATTGATTTTCATAACAAGTCCCTGTTATTTTTTCACCATAGACCTCATCCGAGCTTATATGAAGAATTTTTTTAACTTTTTTCTTAATACACTCTAAAAAAAAGGCATGGGCACCTAGTGAGTTTGTTTTTGTAAAATTTAATGGAGAAATAAAAGAATTATCTACGTGACTTTCGGCAGCTATATTTATTGCCAAATCACAATTTTCTAAAAATTTACTATATTTTTTAGTATTGACGATATCACATTTAATAAACTTTACTCTTTTGGATTTTGTAATTGAGGAAATATAAGCTTTGTTTCCTGCATAAGTAAGTTTGTCTAGAATTATGATATTGCTTTTTGGAAAATTTTTAAAAAAAGTTTCTGATACATGTGAACCAATAAATCCAGCTCCACCAGTAATAAAAATTTTTTTTAATTTGTTTTTCATTTATTGTATAATGGTGTACTAAATTAATTAAAAGATTTATATTAAAAGCCTTAAATTTTGCAAATATAAAATGAAGATATTTGATTGTTTCATGTATTTTGATGAGGATTTACTATTAGATTTGAGACTTAATATTTTAGATAGTTTTGTTGATAAATTTATAATAGTTGAGTCAAACCTAACACATACTGGGAATTTAAAAAAATTTAAATTTAATATAAATAAATTTGAAAAATTTAAACACAAAATTAATTATTATCCATTAGAGAATTTAAAAATTGATAAAAATTTAAAGTTGAAAAAAAATTGGTCTCAGTATCATTTGGTTGATCAATCGATTAGAAACTCAATTTCTAGATATATTTCTGATGCTTCAGATGAGGATTGGATTATAATTTCAGATATTGATGAATTACCTAATCCAAATATAATCCAAAATTTTGACAAAAGAAAAAAGTATTCATTTTTTGAACAACAATTATTTTATTATAAGTTTAATTTAAAATGTGTTTCAGAACCTCCATGGTATGGTTCACGTTTATGTGTAAAAAAATATTTAAAATCCCCACAATGGTTGAGGAATATAAAGATAAATAAAAAAGATAATTTATTAAAAAAAATTTTTAATGATCAACAGATATTAAAAAATGGTGGATGGCATTTCAGTTCAGTCAAAAAACCCTCTGAGATTATTACAAAGCTCAAATCATTTGCACATAATGAACTTGTTAAAGAATATATGCTTAATGAAAATTATATAAGAGATAAAATAAAAAATTGTGAGGATATTTTTGATCGGGGGACGATTTTAAAAAAAGTTGAATTGAATAATGATTTTCCTGAATATCTTTTGAAAAATAAAGATAAGTATAGTGAATTCATAATTTAGTTATTATATTAATAATTTTGGAGAGGTGGCCGAGTGGTTGAAGGCGCACGCTTGGAAAGCGTGTAAAGGGGAAACCTTTTCATGGGTTCGAATCCCATTCTCTCCGCCATGAATAAGCTTTGTTTTATAGGCTATATTCACTGTTATTTAGCTCTATATCAAATTATAAAAAGAGCAATTTCATATAAAAATGGTATAATTATTTTTTCCAAAAAAATAAAAAATGACAACTAAAAATAAATATCAAGCAGATTCCATTAAAGTTTTAAAGGGACTTGAAGCTGTTAGAAAAAGACCAGGAATGTATATTGGTGACACGGATGATGGCACAGGTTTGCATCACATGGTCTATGAAGTTGTAGATAATTCAATAGATGAGGCTTTAGCAGGTTATTGTAAAAATATTGATGTTAAAATTAATAATGATGGCACAATAACTGTTAAAGATGATGGAAGAGGTATTCCCATAGATATACATAAAGGAGAAAAAAAATCTGCAGCAGAAGTAATTATGACTCAACTTCATGCAGGAGGTAAATTTGATCATGATTCTTATAAAGTTTCAGGTGGTTTACATGGTGTTGGTGTATCGGTAGTAAATGCGTTATCAGAAAAATTAAAATTAGAAATTTATAGAGATGGTGAAAAATATTTTATAGAGTTTAATAATGGTAACGCAATATTACCACTTAAAAAAATTGGTAAATCAAAAGAAACTGGAACAAAAATTACTTTTTTACCCTCTAAAGATGTTTTTTCATCAATTAAATTTAGTGCAAATATTCTTATTAAAAGAATGAGAGAGTTAGCCTTTCTAAATAAAGGAATAAAAATTATATTTACTGATTTAAGTAATAAAAAAGAAAAAACTAACATCTTCAAATTTGATGGTGGTGTTTTAGAGTTTGTGGAGTTTTTAGATGAAAAAAGAGATAAATTACAAAATAAAAATGGAAATGATTTATTTAAAAAACCAATCTATATAGATGGAAAAAAAGATAGTATTGAAATAGAATGTTCTTTAAAATGGAATGCTGCTTATACTGAAGATGTTCTTCCATATACCAATAATATTTATCAAAAAGATGGTGGAACTCATTTATTGGGATTTAGAAGCGCTTTAACTAGAGTAATTAATAAGTATGCAAATGAACATAATCTTTTAAAAAAAAATAAACTCACAATATCGGGTGATGATATAAAAGAAGGTCTTACATGTGTATTATCAACGAAAATCCCTGATCCTAAATTTTCATCTCAAACAAAAGACAAATTAGTTTCTTCAGAAATAAGAATGATTGTCGAAACTATTATTAATGAAAAATTATCTATATGGTTTGATCAAAATCCATCTATAGCAAAAACTATTTTAGCTAAGATTATTCAAGCAGCATTAGCAAGAGACGTTGCAAGAAAAGCTAGGGAAAATGTTAGAAGAAAAGGTGCACTCGAATTAAGTGGTTTACCTGGTAAGCTTGCAGATTGTCAAATTGGTAAACAAGAGGGAACAGAATTATTTATAGTCGAGGGAGATTCTGCTGGTGGTTCAGCCAAACAAGGCAGGAATAGAGCAAATCAAGCTGTTTTACCATTAAGAGGAAAAATACTTAATACCTATGTGGACAGTATACAAACAAAAAAAAATGGTAATGGAAATACAAATGGTTCTGATCAGAGAACAAAGGCTTTATCTAAAATGATTTCATCAAATGAAATTATAACTTTGATTAATGCTTTAGGCTTAGATCCAAAGTCTCAAGAAATTGATCTTAAAGATCTTAGATATGGAAAAATAATAATTATGACAGATGCAGACGTAGATGGGTCCCATATTAGAGCATTATTATTAACTTTTTTTAATAACAAACCATTTAATAAATTAATTGAAAATGGACATGTTTATTTAGCTCAACCACCTTTATTTAAAATTAATAAAGGTTCAAAAGGTGTTTATATTAAAGATGATAAAGAACTTGAGAACTATATAGTTAATAATAACAAAGAATTAAAAAAAATTAAAAAAGGATCAAAAGATTTTTTAAAAGCAATAGAGTTAGAGAAATCAAAGATGAATATTCAAAGATTTAAAGGCTTAGGAGAAATGAATCCAGATGAGCTATGGAGTACAACATTGAATCCAGAAACTAGAAATTTATTACAAGTTCAATATTCCAAAGATTTAAAAAAGGACCAAATTTTAATTCATACATTAATGGGAAATGATGTGGCTCTGAGGAAAGATTTTATAGTTTCAAATGCTATAAATGTTCAAAATTTAGATATTTAAAAAATGAAGTTTTTTGAAACTTCAGAAGAATATTCTTTAAATAAATCTACTTACGTTAATTTAAGATGGATTGCTTATATTGGACAATTTATTACTATTTTATTTGTAAAATTTATTCTTAATTTAAATTTTGATTATTTAATTTGTATTTTAATTATATTTTTGGGTTCTTTATCAAATTTTTACTTACTTTTAAGAATAAAAATTAATCAACTTAACAATAAATTATCAACATATTTTTTGTTAATTGATATATTTCAAATATCGAGTTTATTTGTTATTACTGGAGGAATTACTAATCCATTTATATTTTTAATTATAATACCTTCCATAATTTCGTCTCAATATTTAAGTTATTTAAGTTCAATCACTCTAAGTTTAATAACAATAATTTTTTTAATATTATTGAGTTTTTTTTACTATGATATGCCACATACCGGTAAATTGCATTTTCATACTCCTAATTATTATTTATATTCAATACCTTTATCAATAATTATAGGTCTTTGTTTTTTGGTATATTTTGGTTTTAAATTTGGAGAAGAAAGTAGAGTTAGAAAAAAAGCATATAATAAAATTCAAGAATTAATGGCAAGAGAAAATGAGTTACTTTCTTTAGGAGCTCAAGCAGCTGCATCAGCTCATTCACTTGGAACACCTCTTTCTACAATTTTATTGACAGCCACAGAACTCCAAAAAGATTTTGGAAAAAATGAAAAGATTAAAAAAGATTTGGATTTATTAGTTAGCCAGAGTATTAGATGTAGAGAAATACTTAAAAAACTTTCTTTGAATCCAAATATTGATAGTGAATTTTTAAAACAAAATCTTTCATTAAAAGATTATATAGAAGAAATTGTAAGGTCTTATAAGGAAATAAGTAAAAAAGAATTTGTAATTGACTTACAAAACTTCAAAGAGATAATAAATATTAAGAAATCTTTAGAAATTGTATATGGCTTGAGAAATTTTATAGGAAATGCAAACAAATTTAGCAAAGAAAGAATAGAGATCATTCTTATTAGTGACAATAAAAATAGCTGTATAATTATTAGAGATGACGGATCAGGATTTCCAAAAGATTTAATTGATAAAGATAAAATAGGCGAACCATATATTAGATCAGTGAGTCCGAAGAATATTTCAAAATATGGTCTAGGACTTGGAACTTTTATTGGAAAAACACTTTTAGAAAAAAATTTAGCAAAAATAAATTTTAATAATTCATTGGAAACCGGTGGAGCTGAAGTGATAGTTAAATGGAAAAATAAAGATTTAATTAATATTTAATGTAAATTTCTTTTATTTTGAAATAATTCACTTAATTGTGAGATCATTACATCTCCTAATTCATTAACGTCAGTTATTTTGATAGCACGGTTATAATATCTTGAAACATCATGACCAATACCTATTGCTAAAATTTCTATTTCAGTTTTATCTTCAATAAATTTAACTATTTTTTTTAAATTTTTCTCTAAAAAATCTCCTGAATTAACTGATAAGGTAGAGTCATCTACTGGAGCACCATCAGATATTACCATAAGAATTTTTCTCTCTTCTTTTCTTTTTTTAAGTCTATTAAATGCCCAAGATATAGCTTCTCCATCTATGTTTTCTTTCAATAAACCTTCTTTCAACATTAAACCAAGATTATTTTTACATTGCCTCCAATGAGAATCAGCTTCTTTATAAATGATATGTCTTAAATCATTTAGTCTTCCAGGTGTTTTAGGTTTTCCTTTTTTATTCCAAAATTCTCTACTTTTACCACCTTTCCAATTCTTAGTTGTAAATCCTAATATTTCAACTTTTACTGAACATCTTTCCAAAGTTCTTGATAAAATATCAGCACAAATTGCAGCGATTGTAATTGGTCTACCTCTCATAGATCCAGAGTTATCAATTAATAAAGTTACAACAGTATCTTTAAATTCTAAATCTTTTTCTTTTTTAAAAGATAAAGAATTATAAGGATCCATAATAATTCTAGGTAATTTTGAACTATCTAATAATCCCTCTTCTAAGTCAAACTCCCAAGAACGATTTTGTTTAGCCATAAGTTGTCTTTGAAGTTTATTTGCAAGCTTTTTAATAATATCTTGAAATCCAATTAATTGTTGATCTAAAGTTTTTCTTAATTTTGAAGTCTCATCAGAGTTTTCCAATTTTTCAGCTTTAGTTATTTCATCAAATTGATTAGTAAATATTTTATAATCTATATTAAAATTTTTAGTATTTTTTTTTTGAAGAACTTGTTCACTACTTTGTTGATCAGAATCTGTATCAACTAATTGTTCATCTAGCTTATATTCATCAATATCATAACTAGAATCTAAGCTGGCTTCTGTCTCTTCTTCTTTATTTTGGTCTTTCTTATCTTCTGAATCACTTTCTTGATCATTATTCGATGGATTATTTTGGTCATTATCTTGATTTTCTTCTTTGGTTTCTTCATCATCTTCATTTTGAAATATTTCCATTTCTTGCAATATTTCTGAAAATTTTGAGGAATATTTATTTTGATATTCTAAGTTTTCTTTTAAAAATTTTATATGTTTTTCAATTACTTGATTAAAGTCTTTTTCCCAGAAATTTAACATATTATTTGTTAATGAATTTAATTTAATTCCATGAAATTTTTTAAGCATATATAATTCAAATGCTTCAATTACTGGCACATCTTCTTTAGTTTTAAGTTGATCTTTTCTCTTTAATTTTATCATTTGATTATAATTTTCTTTAAGATTTTTATCTATTCCCTTCAGCATTTTAGCACCTAAAGACTCATATCTTATTTTTTCAGTGATAGAATAAAGTGCTTTGCAAGATGAATTCGAAGGTAAATTTTTTTTGTATATTTTATTATTAGAAAATTTTTTTTTTAGTGCAGAAGAATCTGATTCTGCTCTTGCTTTAATAAAGTCACTTCTTGAATTTAAATTTTCTAAATTAAAAAAATCAAACTTTTTAGAGCTTTTATTGTTTTCTAAATTCTCTTTAACATTAAGATCATCTGAAATTACTCTTGCTGTTGAGGTTAGAGCTTGTTTAAGTTTTTCCTTTAAATTATCACTTTTATTAATGTTGTTCATTTAGATTTGAACATTTGCAAGTGATTCTGGTAATTCTTCCCCAAAGCATCTTTGATAATATTCAGCAATAGTATTTTTCTCAATTTCATCACATTTATTTAAAAATGTTACTCTAAATGCATATCCAATATCTTTAAAAATTTCAGTATTTTCCGCCCAATGTAAAACAGTTCTAGGGCTCATTACAGTAGATATATCTCCAGCTATAAATCCTTTTCTTGTTAATGTTGCAACTTTTATCATATTTGCAACCTTTTCTTTTCCTTTTGCATTATTAAAATTTTTGTTTTTTGCAATGACTATTTCCATTTCTTTTTCTAAGCTCAGATAATTTAATGATACTATTATGTTCCATCGATCAAGTTGAGCAGCATTCAAATTTTGAACACCAGTGTATAAACCAGTTGTATCTCCTAATCCAACAGTATTAGCTGTAGCAAAAAGTCTGAAATATTTATTTTGTTTTACAACTTTGTTTTTATCTAAAAGAGTAAAATAACCATCACTTTCCAAAATTCTTTGTAAAACAAACATTACGTCAGGACGTCCTGCATCATATTCATCAAAAACTAACGCTATAGGATTCTGGAATGCATAAGGTAAGATTCCTTCTTTAAATTCTGTAACTTGCTTACCATCCTTTATTATAATTGCATCTTTTCCAATTAAATCAATTCTACTAATATGAGAATCTAGATTAATTCTTAAACATGGCCAATTTAGTCTAGCAGCAATCTGCGCAATATGAGAAGATTTTCCGCAACCCATGTGTCCACTTAGAAGAACTTTCTTATTATATGCAAAACCAGATAAAATTGCCAAAGTAGTTTCTCTATCAAATTTATAATCTTTATCAATTTCAGGAACTAGAGAGTTTGATTTAGAAAATGCTTCTACTTCCATTTCTGTGTCGATACCAAAAGTTTGTTTTACCGACAATTTTATATCAGGTTTTAAATCAAGATTAGGTGTCAATTTTTTTCCTATAAGTATTTTTTAGTTGTGTATATGCCAAAGTAATTAATTTAAGTTTTTCTTCGTATTTTTTATTTCCAGAATTCATATCAGGGTGAAATTTTTTGACAAGTATTTTGAATTTTTCATGAATTTTCTGCCATTTTAATCCCACTGAAACTCCCAAAATACTAAAGGCTTTTATATCTTTATGATCAAATTTAAATTGACGCATATGATTAAATTCACTTTTAAATTTTTCTTTATCTAATTCGTCTTTTAAAGTGTCATTCCATAAAACTTTAAAAAAATTATCTGAAGAACTAAAACTTTGTGTAGGTTTATGCCAAATCATATCAGATTTTAAAAAATTAATAATCTGTTGATCATCCATTCCAGAAAAATAATTCCAGTTTTTATTAAATTCTTTGACATGTTCTAAACACAACATTCTATATTTTTTACTATTATCTTTTTCAAGCGGGGCCTTATATTCTCCTATTTCTTTACAATTATTCCAGTCACAAATATT
>CACFTS010000007.1 GCA_902569285.1 uncultured Pelagibacteraceae bacterium
TGATAGTAGTTTTTTGACTAATAAACAGTTAATTTTAGTTAATTGACTTAATGAAAGTGTTAAATTTTCTAATTTATAGAAAAAACTAACAAATAAATTACCTTTATAAGAAATCCATTTTTTTCCATACTGACCTCGTCCACTATTTTGTGTTTCTGATATAATCATTCCATAATCAAATTTTGAGATTTTTATTATTCTAATTGCAGTGTTGTTTGTGCTATTAACTTTTTTAAATCTAAAAACTTTAAATTTCATCAAATAATATTAATTCTAGAAATCACTTCAATTAGTTGATTTGGAAATATGAAGTACATCAAAATTAACAATGTTGAAGCAGTAAGAGAAAGTTTTAGCCATAAACTATGATCTGTGTCATATTTTTCTTTTTCTTTATCAAAATAGATAATTTTGATTATTCTTAAATAATAAAAAGCTGCTATAACTGTCGATAACAATCCAACAATAGCCAAGAAGTACATAGATTGTTCTAAAACTGATTTAAAAATATAAAATTTTGCAAAAAAACCTGCAAGCGGTGGAATTCCAGCTAATGAGAATAAAATTATTAATAAAGAAAATGATAACAAAGGATGATTTTTTGATAATCCAGATAGATCTTCTATATTTTCATAATATTTATTATTTCTTTTCATCATTAACAAACATGAAAACAAACCTAAGTTCATTATTATATAGATAGTTATATATATAACTGAACTTTGTATACCGTCATTAGACACTGTAGCTAAACCTGCTAAAGTATAACCAATATGTCCAATAGAGCTATACGCTATAAGTCTTTTTATGTTAGTTTGTCCAATTGCTGCGATTGCTCCAAAAAGCATTGATGCAATTGATAAAAAAATTAAAATTATTTGCCATTGATCGATTAAATTTAAAAAAGGAACATATAAAAATCTTATAAATACAGTAAGTGCTGCAATCTTTGGAACCATAGTAAAAAATAAAGTTACAGAAGTTGGAGAACCCTCATAAACATCTGGTGCCCACATATGAAATGGAACTGCTGAAATTTTAAATGCTAAACCAACTAGAATAAACACAATTCCAAAAGTTATCATGTATTCACTTGAATTTAATTGATTAGCAATAACATTAAAATTAGTTGAACCTGTAAAACCATAGATTAATGAACAACCATAAAGTAATAGTCCTGAAGATAATGCGCTTAATACAAAATATTTTAATCCAGCTTCTGAAGATTTAAGTTGATCTCTATTAAATGTAGCTAAAACATATAAAGCCAATGATTGAAGTTCTAATCCCATATAAAATACAATCAAATCATTAGAGCTAATCATTACCATCATACCTAAAACTGAACTCAAAATTAAAATAGGATATTCAATTTTAAAAATTTTAAATGTCTTTAAATAATTTGTTGAAATTAATAATACTAAAAAAGCTGCTATCAAAGTGACTATTTTCATAAATGACGAAAAATAATCAATTATGATACTGTCATTAAATAATGTAGTTTGATTAATAGCTAATGTTTCGTTAAATGTAATTACTGCAGTAATTAGTAAAACTATTAATGAAATATTTTGAATTAATGTTGAACTATTTTTTTTAAAAACACCCAAGATTAATAAAAACATTATAGATAATGAGAGAAAAATTTCAGGAAATATTAATTCTAAATTTATCATTTTTAATTGTGCATTATATTAATATTATACACTTCTATTAAGTCAGTGATTGAAACTTCAATAGTATTTAATAAAGGATCTGGATAAAATCCAAAAAATAAAGTTGGAATAGCCAAACAAGTTAAAATAAATAGTTCAGATTTATTTAAATCAACCATTTGTTTCAAATCTGAATTAACTAATTTTCCAAAAACAACTCTTTTATATAACCAAAGCATATATGCGGCACCTATTATCACTCCTAAACTTGCAACTACAGCAACTAAAAAATTGTCTTTAAATGCTCCCATTAAAATTAAAAACTCACCTACAAAACCACTTGTTCCAGGTAAACCTAAGGCTGCTAATGTAAATAACATAAATAAAACTGAATATTTTGGAATTATACTAACTATTCCACCATAAGTATTAATTAACCTGGAGTGCATTCGATCATAAACCACTCCAACACATAAAAAAAGTGCAGCTGATACAAGACCATGACTAATCATTTGGATAATACTGCCTTCAATTCCTTGTTGTTGAATTGTAAAAATTCCCAAAGTAACAAAACCCATGTGTGCCACTGAAGAGTAGGCAATTAGTTTTTTCATATCTTCCTGCATTAAGGCAATAAAAGATGTAAAAATAATAGCAATAACACTTAAAGTATAAATTAATGGGGTAAAGGTTTCAGAGGCAATTGGAAACAGTCCTAGAGAAAATCTTATAAATCCATAGCCAGCCATTTTAAGTAAGATTGCAGCTAATAGAACAGATCCAGCTGTCGGAGCTTCAACATGAGCATCTGGCAACCAAGTATGAACAGGCCACATAGGAGTTTTGACTGCGAATGAGCTAAAGAAAGCTAACCATAAAAAGTTTTGGTATTTAGCATCAATTCCTAATTCATAAAGTTGTATTACATCTGTAGTTCCGGATATCCAATATATTGAAATTATAGCAACCAACATTAATACAGAGCCTAAAAGTGTAAATAGAAAGAATTTAAATGCAGAATATACTCTTCTGGTTCCTCCCCAAATACCTATAATTAAAAACATGGGAATTAAACCAGCTTCAAAAAACAGATAGAAAACAACAAGATCTAATGAACAAAAAACTCCAATCATGAAAGATTCCATAATTAGTACAGCAATTAAAAATTCACTTAGTCTATTTTTAATAGAATTATTAATTGAAATTATACATAGTGGAGTTATAAAAGTTGTTAAAACAATAAATAATATTGAAATTCCATCTACACCAACTTTGTAATTTATAAAACTTTCAATCCAAATTCTATCTTCAACAAATTGAAACTCTGAAGTTGATTGATCAAATAAAATCCATAAATAAATTGATAAAAAAAAATTTACAAGAGAAGTAAATAAAGCTACATATTTTACGGTTATATTGTTTTCTTTGTTGCTTTTTGTAAAAAATATAAACAAAGATCCGATAGTAGGTAGTAAAATTAAATAAGAAAGAATAGGAAAATTCATTATTTTATAATTAAGAAAGTTAGTAAAGCAGAAAAAGCAAGTAGCATTATAAATGCATATTGATAAATATATCCACTTTGAATTTTTTTAGCTTTTAAAGAACATTTTTTTATAAATATTGAAATACCATCAGGTCCAAAACCATCAATTAATTTTACATCAAAAAATTTCCATAAAAATAATCCAAATTTTTTAGATGATTTTACAAATATTAAATCATAAAGTTCATCGAAATACCATTTGTTTAATAAAAATAAATATAATGGTTTATTATTATTTGCTATTAACTCTGACAAATTTTTATTTTTAATAAATAAATAATAAGAAATTGGAATTGATAAAATTACTAATATAGGTGTTAAAATTAAAAACCAAAATGGAGGATGTTCTGTACTTAATGGTTTTAAAAAGAAAATTGAATCTTGCCAAAAATTATTCACTCCACCATAGCCAATAAATAATTCTTTAAAAATAAACCCAGCAAATATTGCACCTACTGAAAGTAAAACTAAGGGTATCAACATCACCAAAGGAGATTCGTGAGTTTCTTCAATTTTGATATTTTTATTATTATATTCACCATGAAATGTTTTAAACATTAGTCTCCATGAATAAATTGAAGTAATAAAAGCTGTAAAAATACCAATTGTAGCAGCATAGTATCCTGTTGTATTTCCTCTTAAATAAGCAAATTCTATAATTGCATCTTTTGAATAAAATCCTGATAAAAAAGGGAAGCCAGTTAATGCTAAAGTTCCTATAATCATTAAAGTATAGGTATATGGTAATTTTTTCCATACTCCCCCCATATTATTTATATTTTGTTCATCTTTAAATGCATGGATAACTGATCCAGATCCTAAAAATAATAAAGCTTTAAAAAAAGCATGTGTAAATAAATGAAACATTGCAACATTGTAGGCTCCAACTCCAGCAGCAAAAAACATATAACCTAATTGACTACATGTAGAGTAAGCAATTATTTTTTTTATATCAGTTTGAACAAGAGCAACTGTTGCAGCAAAAAAAGCTGTACTCATACCAACTATGGTTATGATATTTAATGCTAGATCTGAATATTCATAAATAGGTGAACATCTCACAATTAAAAAAACACCTGCTGTTACCATTGTAGCTGCATGTATTAGAGCTGAAACAGGAGTGGGACCCTCCATAGCATCTGGTAACCATGTATGTAATAAAATTTGTGCTGATTTTCCCATTGCTCCAGCAAATAAAAATAGGCAAATTAAGTCTATAGCATTAACCTCCATACCTAAAAAGATTAGATTTTTATCTATGATCATTGGAATTTGTTCAAAAACTTCAGAATAATTTACTGTTCCAAATAGATAAAAAATTAAAAATATTCCAAGAGCAAACCCAAAATCTCCTACCCTATTAACTACAAAAGCTTTAATTGCAGCAGAATTGGCTGTATCTTTTTTAAACCAAAAACCTATTAAAAAATAAGAACAAAGCCCCACACCTTCCCAGCCAAAAAATAATTGAATAAAATTATCTGAAGTCACCAACATTAACATTGCAAAAGTAAACAATGATAAATAAGCCATGAATCTAGGTTTATGTGGATCATGAGACATATATCCAATTGAATAAATATGAACCAAAGATGAAATTAACGTTACAACAACGAGCATTACAGCTGACAAAGAATCAATTTTCATTGACCAATTTACATCAAGTGTCCCTGAATTTATCCAGGTAGCTATTATAATGTTTTCTTGATATTGATTAACTATAACCTCATATAATACTAAAAGTGATAGAATTGCCGATATTGTTACCAAAAAACTTGTAATTATCTCCGAATTTCTATCACCAATAAATTTTCCAAAAAATCCTGCTATAATTGAAGAAATTAATGGTAATGCTATTATTGAAATTTCCATATTATCCTTTTAATTTATTAATTTCTTCAACACGAATAGTTCCGGAATTTCGGTAATAGACAACTATAATCGCTAGGCCTATAGCAGCTTCAGCAGCAGCAACTGTTAAAATAAATAAAGTAAAAACTTGACCTGATAAATCACCTAAATAAATTGAAAATGAAACTAGATTTATATTAACTGCTAATAATATTAGTTCTATACTCATTAAAATTACAATAATATTTTTTCTATTTAAAAAAATTCCAATAATGCCAATTGTAAAAATTACAGCACCTAAAGTTAAATAATGTCCTAGACCTATCTCAGTCATCAATATTAACTCCTTGGTTAAACGGTACTTCTAAAACTTCAACACCTTCTGATCTTTCTCTAGAAATTTGCTTTATATAGCTTTGCTTTTTAACTCCTTCTCTTTGTCTGAAAGTAAGAACAATTGCACCTATCATAGCAATTAATAAAATCATTCCACTAATTTGAAAGACATGAATATAATCAGTATATAAAACTTGTCCTAAAGAATGGGTATTACTAACTTCACTTATTATGTTTAAATTATTTGAATTAAATAAATCAGATTTATATTTCCATCCACCAATAACAATAATTAATTCAAAAAATATTAATGTACTTATTATAAGTCCTACCGGTATATGTTCTGAACTAGTTGCAGAAACAAACCATTGATTTTTTTGCTGAGCAACATTCAACATCATAACAACAAACAGAAATAAAACTGCTACTGCGCCAACATAGACAATCAGCATTATCATTCCTAAAAATTCTGCTCCAATCATAATAAAAAGGCAAGATATACTTATAAAATCTAAAATTAAAAAAAAAACTGAGTGAACGGTATTTTTAGAAACTGTAACCATGATAGCTGAAACAACTGCAATTATAGAAAATACATAAAAAAATATCGAGTGAGCTATCATAAAATTATCTATATGGATTATTAGATTTAATATTTGCTGCTAAAATATTTTCCCACCTATCTCCATTGTCAAGTAGTTTTTCTTTTGTATAATAAAGTTCTTCTCTTGTTTCTGTAGAAAATTCAAAATTTGGTCCTTGAACAATTGCATCGACTGGACAAGATTCTTCACATAAACCACAATAAATACATTTCATCATATCAATATCATATCGTGTAGTTTTTCTACTGCCGTCAACTCTTTCGGTGGATTCAATTGTTATTGCTTGAGCTGGGCATACTGCTTCACACAATTTACATGCAATACATCTTTCTTCTCCATTTGGATATCTTCTAAGAGCATGTTCTCCTCTAAATCTTGGGCTTATTTTTCCTTTTTCAAATGGATAGTTGATAGTTTTTTTTGATTTAAAAAGTTCTTTAATAGCAATTAATAGTCCACTTAGAAAATCAATCATTAATATAGTTTTAAAAAATCTAGTAATTTTCATTTAAATTGTAGGCAATAAGTTGAAATAAAAAAGATAACTCGCAGTTAAAACAACGTAAGTTAAAGATAATGGTAAAAATATTTTCCAACCTAATCTCATTAATTGATCATATCGATATCTCGGAACTATTGCTTTAACCAAAGCAAAAAGAATAAATAAAAATAAAATTTTAAATATCAACCAAATTGCACCTGGAATTAAATTAAAAGGATATAAATCTATTGGCGATAACCATCCTCCTAGGAATAAAATTGAACCTAATGCACACATTAATAAAATATTTGCATATTCACCTAACCAAAACATCGCATACATCATTCCTGAATATTCTGTTTGATATCCAGCAACTAATTCAGCTTCTGCCTCTGGTAAATCAAATGGAGGTCTATTTGTTTCTGCTAAAGCCGAAATAAAAAAAATAACAAACATTGGAAATAGTGGAATTACAAACCACATTTCTTGTTGAGCAATTACAATATCATTTAAATTTAAAGATCCCGTACAAAGTAAAACATTTATGATAATTATGCCTATTGAAACTTCATAAGATACCATTTGTGCTGCAGATCTAATTGATCCTAAAAATGGATATTTTGAATTTGAAGCCCATCCACCCATTATAATCCCGTAAACACCTAAAGATGAGACAGCAAAGATATATAAAATTCCAACATTAATATTTGATAAAACTTGATCTTCACCAAATGGGATAACAGCCCAAGCTATTAAAGCCAATGTCATAGTTACTATTGGAGCAAGAATAAAAATTATCTTATTTGAACTCGCTGGTATAATTATTTCTTTAAACATATATTTTAAAGCATCTGCAAGTGACTGTAGTAATCCAAAAGGACCAACAACATTAGGGCCCTGTCTTTTTTTGAACAAATGCCCAAACTCTTCTATCTAACCAAACAATCATTGCAACTGAAACTAAAACAGGAACTAGTAAAAATAAAATTTTATAAACCTCCTGAAAAATTATACTTAAGTATTCCATCAACTAACCTTCGGTACCTGTACGTTTAATATCTAATTTTGAATTATTACAATTCAACATTGTTTTTGATGCTCTAGTAATAACGTTGGAAAAATAATAATTTTTGAATTCTATTTTCAAATTTTCATTTTCAAATTCATTTTGATCTATATTTTTTATTAAGTTTGATTTTTTTTCTTTTTTAAGTTTCAAATAATTAAACATGCTACTTTCAAGTTCTTCTTTATCATTAAAAAGTTTTCTATTATTAATTGTTTCAGCAATTTCATTAATTATTTGCCAATCTTCTTTAGCATCACCAGGCGGGTATGAGGCTTTAAAAGCTTTTTGAATTTTTCCTTCTAAATTTGTATAATGACCAGATTGTTCTGTGTAAGCTGCACCAGGAAGAATTATATCTGCAATTTCAGCTCCTTTATCACCATGGCTACCTTGATAAATCACAAACTCATCTTTTTTATTAAAATTTAAATTGTCTTGTCCAAGAAGATAAATAATTTCAAATTTATTTTCATTTAAGTCTTTTATTAATTCATTGCTTTCATCAATAATGTCTAGATCAAAGCTACCAACTGTTGCTGCATCTGTAGACAATATGTTTAATGGATTCCATTCGTTAGTTAATTTATTATTTTTAAACAAAAATTCTTTCAAAGAATTGAATAAATAATTTGCAGATTTAGATTTTAAAAATGACTCACCCAATATAATTAAAGGTTTTTTTGATTCTAAGATATTTTTTGATATTTCATTTTTATTTTCAATAATATCCTTAATAGTTTGAGTTTTTCCATCTAAACTTTGATACGGATAAGTCAGGTCACCAATATCGTTTAAAGAAAAAATTTTAGTATTATTATTCAAATAGGCTTTTCGAATTCTAGCATTAAGTATTGTTGCTTCAAATCTAGGATTGGCTCCAATTAATAAAATTAAATCTGTTTCTTCAATTCCATTAATTTTAGAATTAAATAAATAATTTTCTCTTACAGAGCTATTTATAAAACTTTTAGAAGATCTAGACTCATACTTGTTTGTGTCAATTGTTCTATCAAAAAACTCTTTAAAAATAAAACTAGCTTCCATGTTTGTAAGATCACCTACAAAACCACATATTTTATCTTTTTTTGTATTTTCTATTTTAGATTTAATAATTTTATAAACTTCATCCCAAGAAGCTTTTTCAAATTTATTATTGTATTTTATGTATGGTATATCAAGTCTTTGATTCAATAAACCATCACATGCATATCTTGTTTTATCTGATATCCATTCTTCATTAATATCTTCATTTATAATTGGTAAAACTCTTTTTACTTCCCAATCATAAGTATCTACTCTGATATTAGAACCAACAGCATCCATAACATCAATTGTTTCTGTTTTTTTAAGTTCCCATGGTCTTGCCTCAAATACGTAAGGTTTTGATGTTAATGCTCCAACAGGACAAAGATCAATAACATTACCAGATAATTCTGACTGCATTGATTTTTCTAAATAAGTTGTAATTTGCATATCTTCTCCTCTTCCAATAGCTCCTAGTTCAGGAACACCAGCAATTTCAGTTGCAAATCTTATGCATCTTGTACAGTGAATACATCTGGTCATTTGAGTTTTAATTAATGGGCCCATATTTTTATCTGGAACAGCTCTTTTATTTTCTTTAAATCTTGATTTATCTATTCCATAAAACATTGATTGGTCTTGAAGATCACATTCTCCTCCTTGATCACAAACTGGGCAATCTAAAGGGTGATTGGCTAACAAAAATTCCATTACTCCTTTTCTAGATTTTTCAATTTTTGGAGTATTTGTTTTTATTACCATACCATCAGCAGCAGGCATTGCACAAGAAGCTATAGGTTTAGGAGACTTTTCCATTTCAACTAAACACATTCTACAATTGCCAGCTATTGATAATTTTTCATGATAACAAAATCTTGGAATTTCAACACCTGCTTTTTCACAAGCTTGAAGAACAGTTAATCCTTCTTCGACTTCAACTTCAATATCGTTAACTTTTAATTTAAGCATTTTTATCCAATAAGTGTTGGTCCACTAAATAAGGAATGTTTTTCTTTTCCTTAACTATTGGGTCAAATTTATTTCTTTTTTTAATTTCATCTTTAAAGTGCCTTAAAAGTCCTTGAACTGGCCATGAAGAACCTTCACCAAATGCACAAATAGTGTGTCCTTCTATTTGTTTTGTCACATCACTTAACATATCAACCTCGTCTTTTGACGCCTCTCCTCTAGCCATTCTCTCTAACATTCTCCACATCCATCCAGAACCTTCTCTACAAGGTGTACATTGACCACAACTTTCATGTTTATAAAATCTTGCAATTCTAGCCATACACTTAATAATGTCTTGGTCATTATTAATAACAACTATTCCAGCTGTTCCTAATCCACTTTTTTCAGCCATTAAAGAGTCAAAATCCATGGTCAAGGTTTCACACTTTTCTTTAGGAATTAAAGGCATTGATGAACCACCAGGAATTACTGCTTTTAAATTATCCCAACCTCCAATTACACCCCCGGCATGAACTTCAATCAATTTTTTTAGAGGAATATTCATTTCTTCTTCAACATTACATGGGTTGTTTACATTTCCAGATATACAGAAAATTTTTGTACCTGTATTTTTTTCTCTACCTAGAGAAGCAAACCATTTACCACTTCTTCTAAGAATTGTTGGAACAACAGCTATCGTTTCAACGTTATTAATTATTGTTGGACATCCATAAAGTCCTACTAATGCCGGGAAAGGTGGTTTCAATCTTGGTTGACCTTTTTTACCTTCTATACTTTCAAGTAATGCTGTCTCCTCTCCACAAATATAAGCTCCTGCACCATAATGAATATAGATATCTAAATCCCATCCAGTACCAGCTGCATTTTTACCAATTAAATTTTTTTCATAAGCCTCATCAATTGCAGCTTGTAGCTTTTGACCATCAACAAAATATTCACCTCTTATATAAATATAACAAACATGAGCTTGGACTGCATAAGAAGCAATCAAACATCCTTCAATTAATTTATGTGGTTCAAATCTTAATATGTCTCTATCTTTACAAGTACCTGGTTCTGACTCATCTCCATTGATTACCAAATAATGAGGTCTTGATCCAACTTCTTTGGGTGCAAAAGACCATTTTAATCCTGTTGGAAAGCCAGCACCTCCTCTTCCTCTAAGTTGTGAATCTTTAATTTCGTTAATTATCCAATCTCTTCCTTTGTCTGTTAGTTCTTTAGTTTTAACCCAATCACCTCTTTTTTGAGAAGAAACAATATCTGATCCTAAATCATTATATAAATTTTGAAAAATTCTATCTTCGTCTTTAAGCATTTTTTAAATCCATAAGTGTTTTTCTGTTATTTTCAGGCTCATTATTTGTTCTTCCTCTATAAGAACCCGGTTTAGGTGTTTCCCCTTTTAAAATTTTATCTAAAATTTTTAAAGTTTTTTCTTTATCAAGATCTTCGTAATAATCATCATTAATTTGCATCATTGGAGCATTAACACAAGCACCAAGACATTCTACTTCCATCCAAGAACAAGTTTTTTTGCTTAATAACTCAGACTCGTTTTCTGATATTTTTTCTTTACATGCCTCAACTAACTTATTTGCACCTCTAATCATACATGGTGTTGTTGTGCAAACTTGAACAAAATATTTTCCTACAGGCGATAAATTATACATTGTATAAAAAGTAGCAACTTCATAAACTTTTATGTAAGGCATATCTAAGAATTTTGCGATGTACTTCATTGCAGCTAACGGTATCCAATTGTTATTTTGCTTTTGAGCTATATAAAGTAATGCCATTACTGCACTTTGCTGTTTACCTTTAGGATATTTGGCAATCATAATTTTTGCTGCCTCTAATGAAGAAGAATTAAATTCAAAGTTTTCTGGTTGATCTTTGGCTGGTCTTCGTAAACTCATCTATCCACCTCGCCAAAAACAATATCAAGAGATCCTAATACAGCAGGAACATCCGCTAACATATGACCTTTAATTAAATAGTTCATAGATTGCAAATGTGAAAATCCCGGTGCTCTAATTTTACATTTATATGGTTTGCTAGAACCATCAGAAATTAAATAAACTCCAAATTCTCCTTTTGGAGCCTCGACTGCGGTATAAATTTCATCTTTTTGTACTCTGTATCCTTCGGTAAATAGTTTAAAGTGATGAATTAATGCTTCCATTGATTGTTTAATTTCCTTTTTTGGTGGCGGTGTTATTTTTCCATCAAAGCTTTTTATGGGACCTTTTTCCATTTTAGCTAAACATTGTTTTATAATAGAAACACTTTCTTTCATCTCTTCAATTCTACATAAATATCTATCATAACAATCACCATTTTTTCCAACCGGGATTTTAAATTCTAATTGCTCATAACATTCATAAGGTTGAGATTTTCTAAGATCCCAAGCTATGCCAGATCCTCTAATCATCACACCACTAAAAGAATAATCTAATGCATCATCTTTTGATACAATTCCAATATCAACATTTCTTTGTTTAAAAATTCTATTATCAGTTAATAAACTTTCTAAATCATTTATAACTTTAGGAAAACTCTCACAAAATGCAGCAATATCACTTTCTAAATCTGCAGGTAAATCTTGATGAACACCTCCTGTTCTAAAATAATTTGCATGTAATCTAGATCCAGAAGCTCTTTCATAAAAAGTCATCAACGTTTCTCTTTCTTCAAATCCCCACAATGAAGGTGTTAATGCACCAACATCTAAAGCTTGTGTAGTAACATTTAAAATATGACTTAAAATCCTTCCAATTTCACAAAACATTACTCTTATATATTGAGCCCTTATTGGTACATCTATTTTTAAAATTTTCTCAATTGCTAAAGCAAAAGCATGTTCTTGATTCATTGGCGCAACATAATCAAGACGATCAAAATATGGAACTGCTTGCATATATGTTTTATTCTCAATTAATTTTTCTGTCCCCCGATGTAATAAACCTATGTGTGGATCAGCTTTTTCCACCACCTCTCCGTCTAATTCTAAAATAAGTCTTAGTACTCCATGTGCTGCAGGATGTTGAGGGCCAAAATTTAAATTTAAGTTTTTAATTTTTTTTGTCATTAGAATCTGTTTGTTGTTTGATGTATTCTGTTCCTTCCCAAGGACTTTCATAGTCAAAATTTCTATAATTTTGCTCTAATTTTACTGATTCATTTATAACTTTTTTTTGTTCTTCGCTGTATCTTACTTCTGTATGACCCGTTAAAGGAAAATCTTTTCTTAATGGATGACCTTCAAAACCATAATCTGTCAGTATTCTTCTTAAATCAGGATGATCTTTGAAATTTACTCCATACATATCAAAAACTTCTCTTTCCATCCAATTAGCAGATGGAAAAATTGATGTTAAGGATGTAATGACTTCGCTTTCATTAATAAAATAACTTAAAATCATTCTTTGATTAAATTCATGACTTAAAAATAAATATACAACTTTAAATCTTTGTGTTTGTTCAGGATAATCAACAACTGTAATATCTATAAGTTGCCTAAATTTTGTATCTTTATTTGTCTTAATAAATAAAGTTACATCAATTAAATCATCTTTATTAATTTCAACATAAATTTGATTATGTTTAATTTCAGTTTTACTTATTTTTGTAGTTAATTCTGAATTAATTTTTTTTTCTAAATCAATTAAATTTATCATTTTATCTGTTCAATGATCCTTTATTTCTGATTTTTTTTTGTAATTGCATTATTCCATATAGTAAAGCCTCTGCTGATGGTGGACACCCAGGTACATAAACATCTACAGGAACAATACGATCACATCCTCTAACGACAGAATATGAATAATGATAATAACCACCACCATTAGCACAACTGCCCATAGAAATAACATATCTAGGTTCTGGCATTTGATCGTAAACTTTTCTTAATGCTGGTGCCATTTTATTTGTTAAAGTACCAGCAACAATCATTACATCTGATTGTCTAGGTGATCCTCTTGGCGCTGCACCAAACCTTTCAAGATCATATCTTGGCATTGCAGTTTGCATCATTTCAACTGCGCAACAAGCAAGGCCAAATGTCATCCAATGTAAAGAACCAGCTCTTGACCAATTTATTAAATTATCTAATGAAGTTGTAATAAAACCATCTCTGCTAAAATCTTTAGCTAATATTTTAAATTCGTCTGGAACTTGATCTAACTTATTATTCATTTAAATTTATATTTATTCCCAATCTAAGGCACCTTTTTTCCATTCATAAATAAAACCAACAGTAAGTATAAATAAGAAAATCATCATTGAAGTAAAACCAAGAATGCCTAAGTTTCCTAATGAAATTGCCCAAGGAAACAAAAATGCAATTTCAAGGTCAAAAATAATAAATAAAATAGCAACTAAATAAAATCTTACATCAAATTCCATTCTAGAATCTTCAAAAGGTTCAAATCCACATTCATATGCTGATAATTTTTCTGGATCTGGATGTTTGGGAGATAAAATAAAATTAATAACAATGAATGCGCCACTTAACCCTAGTGCAATGATTAAGAACAAAATTATAGGTAAATAATCTTTTAAAAATTCCGCAGTCATTATGGAAAATATATCATTTTTTGTAAGTTGATGAAGTGTAGATAGGTCGCGTTATTCAAAATATACACTACTATTAATAGCGATTATCACTATTAAAACGAATAAATTTTGATAAATGCTTTTAAGTGGCGGGAGTGAAGGGACTCGAACCCTCGACCTATCGCGTGACAGGCGATCGCTCTAACCAACTGAGCTACACCCCCACTTAAAATCTTTTTTGGTGGGCAGTAAAGGACTCGAACCTTTGACCCCCTCGGTGTAAACGAGATGCTCTACCAACTGAGCTAACCGCCCCAAAAAGATGCCTACTAATACATCAAGGTTTAGATAATGTAAATTAATTATTATTGAATACTAGCTTGAGATTTGTCATCTTTTTTTGATATGTCAACTTCAACCCATTCAGTCTTTTTAAGTTCTTTAGTTAATGCAATTTTTAAAACCTCATCTGCAAATTCAACTGGTGTAATTTTAATTTCATCAATTATTTTTTTTGGCATATCAACTAAATCTTTTTCATTTTCTTTTGGAATTAAAACTTCTTTAATACCAGCTCTATGTGCTGCTAATAATTTTTCTTTCAATCCACCAATTGGCAATACTTGTCCTGTTAAAGTAACTTCTCCAGTCATAGCTAAATCTCTTCTTGCTGGAATATTTGTTATAGAAGATACTATTGATGTAACCATTCCTATACCTGCTGAAGGTCCATCTTTCGGTGTAGCTCCCTCTGGTACATGTATATGAAAATCTTTTTTCTCAAATAATGGTGGAATAATTCCATATTCTAAACATTTTGATCTAACAAATGATTTCGCAGCTTTGACTGATTCTTGCATAACATCACCTAATTTGCCTGTAATTTGCATTCTACCTTTGCCCGGCATAGTTACTGTTTCAATTTTTAAAATTTCACCACCATATTCTGTCCAAGCTAAACCTGTAACAATTCCAATTCTATCTTCATTTTCCAACTCTCCAAATTTATATTTGGGCACACCTAGAAAATCAGCCAAATTTTTTATATTTATATTAACTTCATTTTCTTCACCAGATACAACTTTTTTTACAACTTTTCTTGCAACTTTAGAAATTTCTCTTTCAAGATTTCTTACTCCTGATTCCTTTGTATAACTTCTAATAATTTCTTTAATTATATTATCGTTTAATTTCATTTCTTTGTCTTTAACACCATTATCTTTAATTTGTTTTGGTAATAAGAACTTATTTGCGATATTAATCTTTTCATCTTCTGTATAACCAGCCAATCGAATTACTTCCATTCTATCAAGTAATGGTGGAAGAATATTTAATGTGTTGGCTGTAGTAACAAACATTACATCAGATAAATCATAATCAACTTCTAAATAATGATCGTTAAAATTAGTATTTTGTTCTGGATCTAAAGCCTCTAGCAAAGCTGAAGATGGATCACCTCTATAATCATTTCCAATTTTGTCTATTTCGTCTAATAAAATAAGAGGATTTTTTGTTCCAGCTTTTTTCATCATTTGAATTATTTTTCCTGGTAAAGATCCAATATAAGTTCTTCTATGACCTCTTATTTCAGCTTCATCTCTCATGCCTCCAACTGACATTCTAACAAATTCGCGATTAGTTGCTTTTGCTATTGATTTACCTAAAGATGTTTTACCAACACCAGGAGGACCTACTAAACATAAAATTGGTCCTTTAATTTTATCCATTCTTTTTTGAACAGCTAAAAATTCAATTATTCTCTCTTTTACTTTTTCTAAACCAAAATGATCTTTATCTAGAACTTTTAATGCTTTAGATAAATCTATATCTACTTCACTTTTCTTATGCCAAGGAAGTTCTATCATCCAGTCTAAATAATTTCTAACTACTGTTGCTTCAGCTGACATTGGACTCATATTTTTTAATTTTTTAAGTTCTTGTAAACATTTTTTTTCAACTTCTTTAGGCATCTTTGCTTTAAGAATAGATTTATTCAGGCTAGTGTTTTCATCTTTACCATCTTCAATTTCACCTAATTCTTTTTGGATAGCTTTTAATTGTTCATTTAAATAATATTCTCTTTGAGTTTTTTCCATTTGAGTTTTAACTCTGCCACGAATTCTTTTTTCAACACCAATGATACTTGTCTCATTTTCCATAATTTTGATTATTGCATTTAATCTTTTTTTAACATCTGCTGTCTCAAAAATTTGTTGTTTTTCAGAAATTGTAGCTGCTATATGTGATGCTATATTATCCGCAATTTGAGAAGGGTCTTTTAATTGTTTAATAGTATTTATTGTTTCATTTGAAATTTTTTTATTTATTGATGTAAGTTTCTCTAATCTTCTAACGGCAGTAACGGCTAAAGGGTATAAATCTTCATCTTTGTTAATTAAATCATTATAGGTAGTAAAATCACAAGTAATAAATTTTTCATCATCTTTAAAATCTAATATTTTGACTCTTTTAACTCCCTCTATTAAAACTTTTACAGTACCGTCTGGTAATTTAAGAAGTTGAAGTATATTACCTTCACAACCATACATGAAAAGATCTGTTTTCTTTGGATCATCAATTTCTGAATTTTTTTGTGTAACTAAAATAATTTTTTTATCTTTTTTCATCACTTCATTTAATGCTGATATAGATTTATCTCTTCCTACAAAAAGTGGAGTAACCATACTAGGAAAGACCACTATGTCCCTTAGTGGAAGTAATGGTAATGATATTCTAACGTCCATGACCTTAAATATGGATATTATAATTTATATTGCAATACTTTTTTCTTATTTATTAATGTTATTAAGCCGCTGAAGTCTTGCTTGATTTTGACTTATTATCATTTTTTGAATGAACTATTATTGGTTGAGACTGCCCTTTTACAGAAGACGCATCAACTATTACCTCTTCTATATCATCTTGACTAGGTAAATTATACATTGTTTTAAGTAGAATATTTTCCAATATTGATCTTAAACCTCTTGCACCAGTTTTCTTCTTAATTGCTTTAAGTGCTATTTCTTTTAAAGCATTATCTTTAAAAGTTAATTTAGCTCCATCAAGTTTAAATAATTCCTGATATTGTTTTGTAAGAGAGTTTTTTGGTTCTTGCAGTATCTTAATTAAAGATTTTTCATCTAAATCTTCTAAAGTCGCAATCATTGGTAATCGACCAATAAATTCTGGTATCAAACCATATCTTAACAAATCTTCAGGCTCCAAACCTTTCATCCATTCACCAGTTTTTTTATCCTGAGTATTTTTAACATCGGCTCCAAAACCAATTGAAGTTCCTTTATCTCTTTGAGATATAATCTTATCAAGTCCAGCAAATGCTCCACCACAAATAAATAAAATATTAGTTGTATCAACTTGTAAAAATTCTTGCTGTGGATGTTTTCTTCCTCCTTGAGGTGGTACACTAGCTATAGTTCCTTCCATAATTTTTAATAATGCTTGTTGAACTCCTTCTCCCGATACATCTCTAGTTATAGAAGGATTTTCTGATTTTCTACTAATTTTATCTACCTCATCAATATAAACTATTCCTCTTTGAGCTTTTTCTACATTGTAGTCAGCTGTTTGTAATAATTTAAGAATTATATTTTCAACATCTTCACCGACATAACCTGCCTCAGTTAAAGTTGTTGCGTCAGCCATAGTAAAAGGTACATCAAGAATTCTTGCAAGGGTTTGGGCTAATAAAGTTTTTCCACAACCAGTTGGACCAACTAAGAGAATATTAGACTTAGCAAGTTCAACATTTTTACTTGTTTTATTCTCATAATTTAATCTTTTGTAATGATTATGAACTGCAACTGATAAAACTTTTTTAGCATGAGTTTGACCAATTACATAATCATCTAAAACTGAACAAATTTCTTTTGGTGATGGAAGGCCATCTTGATGTTTTACAAAAGTATCCTTGCTCTCTTCTCTAATAATATCCATACATAGTTCTACACATTCATCACAAATGAAAACTGTAGGACCAGCTATAAGTTTTCTCACTTCATGTTGACTCTTTCCGCAGAAAGAACAGTACAAGATATTTTTATTATTAGTGTTCATAAAATTTATAACGAATCAATTGAAATACTTTATTATAAATGACTCATACTAATCAAGTTTCGAATAAGATTATTTCAATATATTGTGTTTTAAGATCTTTTCTCTACTACTTCATCTACTAAACCAAAAGATTTAGCGGCATCTGCAGTCATAAAATTATCTCTTTCCAATGCAGACTTAATTTCTTCAACTGATTTTCCTGTATGTTTAGAATAAATTTCATTCAATCTTTTTTTTAATGATAAAACTTCGTTTGCATGAATTTCTATATCTGTAGCTTGTCCTTGAAAACCTGCTGATGGTTGATGAACCATTATTCTAGAATTAGGTAATGAAAATCTTTTCCCTTTAGTTCCGGCTGAAAGTAAAAAAGATCCCATTGAAGCAGCTTGACCAATACATAAAGTAGAAATATCAGGTTTTACATATTGTATCGTATCATAAATTCCTAAGCCGGCAGTAACTAGACCTCCGGGACTATTAATATATAGATAAATTTCTTTCTTAGGATCTTCTGCTTCTAAAAACAAAAGTTGTGCAGTTACTACAGAGGCAACGTTATCATTAATTTGACCTGTCAAAAAAATAATTCTCTCTTTTAACAATCTTGAATAAATATCATATGCACGTTCACCTTTATTTGATTGTTCAACAACCATGGGTACTAAAGTGCTCATATGTTCAGATATTTTATTCATAATAAGTTGATTCGTTTTACTTATACAACTTGAGATTACTTTTTGCTAACTTTTTTTGATTTTTTGGCCGGTGATTTAGTTTTAATCAACTTTGGCTTAGCTTTTTTCACAGAAGATTTTTTAACTTCTACCTTTTTTTCAGGTTTTTTTTCATTTTTGTGATCGTGACTATGTTCTTGATTTTGAGATTGTTTTAAAATTTTCTCAGCTTCATCTTTTGAAATTTCTTTTTTATTAGGTTTAGCTTTTTCTTTAATTAACTTTAAAATTTTATCTTCATAAACTGTTCCTCTTAAACTTGAAAGTGCTGATGGATTTTTTTGATAAAAATCCATTACCATTTTTTCTTGTCCAGGCATCATTCTTATTTGTTTTTGAACTTCAGCTTGCAATTCTTGTTCTGTAACTTTAATTTGATTTTGTTCTCCAAACTCATTTAAAACCAAACCAACTCTAATTCTTTTTTTAGCAACTTCTTCAAAATCTTTTCTACTTTTTTTTACATCTTCATCTGACTTATTTTGAGAAAGAATCTTAATTTCTTCTTCAATTAAATTTTCTGGTATTTCAGAAATTTTAAATTTTTCAATTTCTTTTAATATTTGATTTTTTGAAAGACTATCTAATGAATTTTTATATTCATCATTAATTTGTTTGGATATTAATGATTTCAGATCTTTTAAATCTTTAGCACCTAAATTTTTTGCAAACTCATCATTAATCTTTACTTCTTCAGGATTTTTAATTATAGAAATTTTACAATTAAATTTTGCTTTTTTATTTACCAAATCTTTTTCAGTAAAATTTTCAGGCAAAATAGCTTCTACTATTTTTTCATCTCCTTTTTTTACACCTAATAATTGCTTATCAAAGCCTTTTAAAAATAAATCTTTGCCTAAAGTTAATTGAGTATTTTTTCCTTCATTACCTTTAAAAGTTTTTTCATCTACAGTCGCTGTATAATCAAATATTACAAGATCACCTTCTTTGGCTTTTGTATCTGGTGTTGCTTCTTTAAAACTAGGTTGATTTTTTGCAATTTCTTTTATTCTTTTATCTGTTTCACTGTCATCTATTTTTACAGAATAGTCATCAAATTTTATATTTTCTATTGATTTAACTTCTATTTTAGGAAGTTCAGTAACTGATATAATATATTCTAAATCTTTATCTTCGCCATAAGTTTTAAGATCTAATTTTGGTTGACCAGCTGGTTTAATTTTATTTTCCTCTAAAGCTTTAGTACTTGTATCTTTTAAAACTTTATCTAATACATCTTTAAATACAGCTTTACCAAATTGTCTTTTCAAAATTTCTCTTGGAACTTTTCCTGGTCTAAAACCTTTTAAATTTACAGTTCCTTTGATTTCTTCATACTTCTTATCCATATAAGTATTCATAGTTTTTTTATCTATGAACACCTTAAGATCTTTGTTTAAACCTTTTTTATTTTCGACTGTAACTTTCATAAATTGTTATATGGTAGGGCGAAAAGGACTCGAACCTTCACAGATTGCTCTATTGGTTCCTAAGACCAACGCGTCTACCAATTCCGCCATCGCCCCACAAATGTAGTGGTTTTATATATGATTGAACCTATTTGTCCAACGACAATTATTGTAAATTATATTAATTTTCCTTTATAATATTAAATATGATTGTTTCACCTTGCATTAGTATTTGTAAAACTGATCCGAAAACTGGGTATTGTTATGGTTGTGGACGAAGTAACGAAGAAAAAAAAATTTGGAAACTTGAAGAAACTAGTAATCAATGGAAAGAAGAAAATATTGAAACAATTAAAAAAAGATTAACTGGATGGCAATTAAAAAGTTTTGAAGAATCCTATACATATAAAATTAAAAATGGTATTTCTCTTTTTAAAAAAAATCTAAAAAATGAATAAATCCACAATTGTTATTATCATTTATGTTTTAGGCCTCATTTTTGGTGCTTTAGTTCTTGATATTTGGAGTGCAGAAACTAGTATAAAAAAGACTCTCTTGGGACTTGGCTGGACAGCTTTATTTTTAATAGGGTTGTTTTTTTCAGAAAAAAATGAAAAAGAATAAATTTATTATTTTTTTTTCTTATTTTTAAAAAAATTTCTTTTTTTTATTCCAAATCTACTGTTTACAATATTACTTCTATGCTTAGCATAAGCTTGTTTTTGGGCTTGTTTCATTGCTCTTTTTGAAGACATAATAACTAATTTTAATACTCAATGTTAATAGTTTCAATAATTTTAAAATTTTATAAATTTGACTTATGAATATTAAATTTAAAAATTTGAATAAAACAATAGTTAAATGCAAAAAATGTCCGAGATTAAATAATTTTATAAAGAAAATTTCGTCTGAAAAAAGAAAACAAAATATAAATGAAGAATATTGGGGCAAGCCTGTTACTGGTTTCGGTGATACTAAAGCAAAATTGATGATTTTAGGTCTTGCACCTGCTGCTCATGGTGGCACCAGAACTGGTAGGGCTTTTACAGGTGATAAATCGGGAGATTTTTTATTTAAAAGTCTTTATACGATCAAAATTTCTAATCAAAGTTTTTCTAAAAAGATGAACGATGGTTTAAAATTAAATTCTACATATATAACAAATATTCTTAAATGTGTTCCACCAGGTGATAAACCTTTAAATAATGAACTTATAAATTGCTCAAATTATTTTATGAATGAATTAAATAATCTGAAAAAATTAAAAGTAATAGTCACACTTGGAAAGGTTGCTTTTGATAATTGTTTAAAATTTTATAAAAAAAAATTTAAAATTAATCAAAAACTTATTTTTAAACATGGTAAAAAATATTTATTACCTGATAATAAAATTTTAATTGCCTGCTATCATCCGAGTCCAAGAAATGTAAATACCAAAGTTATAACTCCTATAATGATTAATAAATTATTTAGAAAAGCAAAAAAAATTGCTAAATTTTAATACTGTCACAAAAATAAGGTTTAAATTTTAAATATATTTCCTCTGGAATTTTTACTGGTTTTCCTTCTTTATTTACAAAAACTAAATGTATTTTTGCATCAACAATTTCATCATCGCCTCTAGTAATTATTTGATTCATGAAAAAAGAAGTTTTGCTAATTGATTTTACAAAAGATCTAATTGTTAATTCATCTTCTAAATGAGCGGGTTTTTTATATTCAATATTACAAGACTTAACAATTATTAGTGAACTATATTGTTCTTTTATTTTCTTATTGCTAAAACCAATTGAAAATAATGCCTCAGTTCTTGCTCTTTCTAAAAATTTTAAATAGTTTGCATAATAAACTACGCCACCAGAGTCTGTATCTTCATAATAAATCTTAATTTTATGAAAAAAATTTTCATGCATAAATAAATTATATCAAATAATTAATTATTTTACAGAAACTAAGGTATAAGAGTTATTATGAACATTTTTGTTATTTGGTTAGTAATGGTGATTGCTTGGAATTTTGGCTACCCTGAAGCAAGTCCTTTAGAAGATGTAGTTGTAGCTGTTATTTTATCTTTATTTAATCTTATATTAAAAAAATATCTTAAATTTTAATTATTTAGCAGAAAAATAAATATTCTGATAATAAGCAATTGCTTTCATTTTTGAATTATCAGTATCTGACATAATAGCTAATCCATCTAACTCATTAACATCCAGGTCATGAAATCTTTTAAAATCCTCTTTTACATTTGCTTTTACAGTGATCCATTTATTTAAATTGTTTATTGTGCTTGCTAATACATTATCAATAGATTTTTTTGTATATGGGCTTGGTGAATTAAAACCAACTTCACTATTACTTGAAAAAACATAATTGATAGCTCTATTTGAGAGTGGTGTTGCTCCTGTTTTTTTTACCGCAAAAACCCTTGCTGCAAAATCATGCCCTTTTTTGCTGTTTTCTTTAATACCTGGTAAATCTTTCTCAATTTTCCATGTAATATTAATAAATGGAGTTTTGTTTAGATCAATTTTAACTTCTTTTCCTAGTCCAGAAGCAGCATTATCTGCCACTGCTTTTAAAAAATTACCATTATCATTTGATCCTACCGTATATATAGTTTTATTGTCTGCTCCTCTTACCTTTCTAACTTTTAATTCAGATAGCTCTACTTCAGTAAAATCAAAAACTTTAACTTCATTGGCAAAACTAATGCTGTTAACTACAAGACAGGTGATTAAAAATTTTATTAAAAGTTTCATAAATTAAAATTAAAAAAAATTTGTTAATACATTATTTTGACAAAATTTAAACATTCAAAAATCAACTTTTATATATACATATTAATTATGAAAACAATTTCAATTTTTATCCTATTAATTTACTGGTCAATTATGATTTTTGCTCCTGTTATATCTAAAGATTTGAAATTGAGCCGAGCTAAACTAAACAATATTAAGATTGTTGAACAAAAACCTCGTAGTTAATAGGTAGAACGACCACCACTTATATCAAAAACAGCAGCCGTAGAAAAAGTATTCTCTTCTGATGAAAGCCAGCAAACTAAGGAAGTAAACTCCTCAACCTCAAGAAATCTCCCTCTTGGCACTTTAGATAACATTCTTTGGACGTGTTCTTTGGTCATTTGGTCCAAAATTCGTGTTTTAGCCCCAGCTGGTGTGACTGCATTTACAGCTATATTTTTATTAGCAAGCTCCTTACCCAGAGACTTTGTCAATCCAATTATTCCTGCTTTTCCTACACTGTATGCACTCGCATTAGCATTGCCATCTTTTCCTGCAACTGATGCAACATTTATAATTCTACCGTAGTTATTTTTAATCATATTAGGCACTATTGTTTTACAACAATTAAAAGTTCCCATTAAATTTATATCTACAACTTTTTTCCACATTTCAATATCATATTCCCATAGTGGTGCGGTGGGACCTGTAATACCAGCATTGTTAATTAGAATGTCAATATTGGATTTTTTTGCAATATTACTGGTGCAACTCTCGACTTCTTTATAGTTAGATACATCAACAATATTTGAACTTAAATTAGGATTATTTAAATCTTTAATAGCTTTTTCTATCATTTTAGGATCTATATCCCAAATTATTACTTTTGCTCCTGAATTTAAAAATCTTTTAGCAATATCTAAACCAAATCCTTGTGCCCCACCAGTAATAACAGCTGTTCGGTTCTCAAAATTATATAAATTTTTACTCATTAAATTAATCTTTTGCTAAAAGATAATATACAAGTGCAGATATAAAAGCTCCAATCATCCAAGAGTATGTTTGAAGAAACATTAAATTAACATTCCAAATTGTGGAAGCTGAAAAAATAAAACCTAAAATTAAAGCGTAAACCCCTTTAATATGCCATCCTCCAGAAAAATAATAAACGCTATTAACTTCCAATGAATAAATATCTTTATTAATTAAATTACCATTTTTAATAAAATAATAATCAGAAATCATAATTCCAAATATTGGACCAAAAAAAGCTCCAAAAGTATCGACAAAAGATAATATTCCAATTTGGCTTAAAAATGTTAACCAAAAAATACCAATTAAAAACCCTAAAATTGAAATTATAATACTTGAACTTTTTAAAGATAGTTTAGATGGTGCAAAATTAATTATCGAATATTGTGAAGGAATAAAATTAGCTATCAAGTTAGTTGAAGTTGAAGCAATAATAATAAAAATCAAAACTAAAATAGAAATAAGTAAACTATCTAATTTTCCTATTATATCTGTAGGATTTGTAAAAATTTTAGACAAATTATCAGGATCTTTATTTAAAAAAACATCTACACCAGAAACAATAAAAACTGCAAAAAAAGAAAATAATATTAAGTTTAAAATTAAACTTATATTTCCTTTTTTTAATTCTTTTTCATTTTTTACATAACGTGAATAATCACCAAAGCTCAATATAACAATAGAGAAATAAGCAAAAATAGTTCCTGCAATAGAGATTAATGGTAATAAGTTATTTACATCAACAAAATTTCCAAAATCCAATATATTAACAAAAGTTTTCAGTGTAAGCTTTACATCACTTAAAAATACTGCAAAAAAGAACAGTATCATTCCCATATAAACTGTAATTGCTGAAATTTTTATTAAACGTTTATTAAAATTCATTCCCACACTAAATAAAAATACTTGAAAAATAATTGCAACTATAATTGAAAACCAATCAATAATATTTAAACCCAAAATAAAATTTAAAAAAATATTTTGATCTAAAAATGTATTATCATAAGAAAAAAATAATATTCTTATTAAAAAACTAATAGCTTTTGATAAAAAATATGTCTGGATACCAAACATAACAATTCCTACTAACCCTCTAACTAAACCAAAATATTTAGCACCTATTACACCTAAAGAGGATCTTAACAAAACAACAAAAGGTAATCCAAATTTTTGAGATGGTTTACCAATTAAATTTGAAAAAAAATAAACTAACAAAGATCCTAAAATTGTTCCAAAAAAAACTACAAATGAATTAATATCATAGACAATATAAAGAGAAGCAATAAGTGAAAATCCTATTATGCTTTGAATGTTTACTCCCCAATAACAAAATAAATCTTTCCAATTCCAATTTTTATTATTTGGGTTTACAGATACAAGATCCCAATTGATTAGAGAATTTTTTACTTTTTGTTGATTCACTTAGATAATATAAAACTTATATTTTCTACTGTCCATATAAGAGAGTTGGTAACCAAAGTGCAATTTTAGGAAATATAATAATTAATACTAATCCTATAACTTGTAAGACCATAAATTGCATCATTCCATAATAAATATCTTTAAGATCCCATTCGGGTACTACTCCTTTTAAAAAATAAGCAGAGAGCGCTACAGGGGGCGATAGCCAGGCGGTTTGTAAATTTACAGCCACTAATATAGCAAACCAAGTTAAGTTAAATCCTAAAGCTTCTACTAATGGTAAAATTATTGGAATTATAATCATAACGATTGGCACCCATTCTAATGGCCAGCCTAATAAAAAAATCATTACCATTATCATTGCAAGAATTAGATATTTATTCATTTCTAAACCTAATAAAAATTCTGTAAGCAATGTTGGTGTTCCTAATCGCGCAAAAACTGCTCCAAAGAAATTTGAGGCTGCAACTAAAACCATTATTAAAGCAGTTATTTCTAAAGTTTTAACTAATGCTTCTTGTAATTTTGAAAGTGATAATTTTTTATATGCCAATGAAAGAAGTAAAGCTCCCATTGCACCACAACCTGCTGCTTCAGTTGGAGTTGCAAATCCAAATAAAATACTTCCTAAAGCTGCAAAAACTAATGCGGCAGGCGGGACTAAACCAAGAAAAAATTCAACCCACACTTCTTTCATACTTGCAGCTCTCATATCTTCAGGAATCACTGGTCCTAGTTTAGGATTAATCATGCATCTAATTGTTGTGTAGCCTGCGTACAAACTTGCAAGAAGAATTCCTGGTAAAATAGCTGCAGCAAATAAGTCTATTACAGGAATTTCCATTATAGGCCCCATCACAACTAACATAATACTTGGTGGAATTAATATTCCTAAAGTTCCACCAGCAGTGATAGTTCCAGCTGCAAGTCTAACATCATAACCTGATCTATTCATAGATTTTGCTGCCATAATACCGAGAATTGTAACTGAAGCTCCAACAATACCTGTTGCTGCTGCAAATATTACAGAAACAAATAAAACTGCATAATATAAAGACCCCTTGACTTTCGCCAACATCATTTGAAATGCTGAAAACAATCTCTCCATTAAGCCAGCTTGTTCCATCATAATTCCCATGAAGACAAAGAGCGGTACAGCCGCAAGAGTTTGTTCGGTCATTACCATCGAAAACTGAAGTGTCATTAAATAGAAAACTAATTTTCCAAATCCTAAATAGCCAAAAACAAAACCTAAAAAGATTAATGTAAATGAAATTGGAAACCCAACAAATATTGCAAAAAGCATTACACCAACAAGAATAAAACCTAAAATTGCTGGATCTATAAATTCAGCAATCATTCAGACTCCCCTGGCCACTCACCTTTTTTTGCGGCCCAATAACTTTTAAATAATTCTGAAATTCCTTGAACAAGTAAAAATATAATTCCAATTAATAAACAAGTTTTTATAGGCCACATATAAGGCATCCACGTAGTATCCATGCCTCTTTCACCTCTTTGAATAGACTCACCTACATATCCAATAGTCATATAAAGAAAAACTATTAAACCTGGAAAATAAAATATTATATATAACCAAAAATCAATTGTTCCTTGGGTTTTGGTTTTAAAATTTCTGTATAAAAAATCGGCTCTTATATGAACTCCTTTAGAAAGAGCATAACCGGCTCCAAGCATAAATAACGCTCCATAGAGAAAACGACTTATGTCATATGCCCAAATTGTTGGAGAATGAAATAATTTTCTGGCGAGAACTTCATAAGTCATTGCAAATATTAACGGCATTAATATCCAGCAAACTATATTTCCAACCCACTTACTAAATTTATCAATTTTTACTATAGATTTTGCCATCCATGATGGCATATCATCTGGCATCTTCTCTGAACCACCTCGCCTTTCGGCAATCATTTCATCTGATATATCGATTTTTGATGGTTCGTCTGTCATAAACTTTTAGTTAAAAAAATTAGAGCGGACTATAAAAGTCCGCTCTAATAAAATGATTAATTACTGATTACTTTAATGTTGCTGCGTGAGCCATTCCTAGCTTCGCATTAGACATTTGAGCACCACTCCAGAAAGGAACAGCAATATCAGCAAACTCTTTCATAGAGTCATATACTTTTTTGAAAAATGCATTTTTCTCAGCATTTTTGTTTAAAGAAGCTTTAGCTGCAGCCATATATTCTGTGAAATAATCAGAAGGTGTATCTTCTAAAATTACTCCATGTTTAGTAGTAAGCTCTTGTAAAGCTTTTCCGTTTTCATAGATTCTGTAACTTAAAGATTTTGCTAATGAAGCATTAGCAGCAACTTCAAGAGACTTCTTTTCATGAGCACTCATCGCTTTATAAGTTTTTCCAGTAATATAAAAGTCAGCATTTACAACTACTTGGTGTAAACCTTGTGGGTAATAGTGCTTTAATACTTTTTGGAAACCAAATGTTAAGTCAGGTTTTGGACAACACCACTCAGCAGCATCGATAGTTCCTGCTTCTAAAGCTGGTAGAATATCTCCACCACCCATAGCAACAGATGCTATACCAATGTCTTTATAAGTTTGTCCTGGAATTCCAGGAGGAGTTCTGAATTTATATTTTCTAAAGTCAGCCATATTTTTAATTGGTTTTGGAAACCAACCTAAAGCTTCTGGTCCAACTGGTTGAATCATAAATCCTTTTATGTCTCTTCCCATTTCTTTCCAAAGTTGGTCGTATAATTCTTTACCACCACCATATTGGAACCAAGATAAGAACGCTAAGTTATCAATACCAACTCCACCACCAGCTACTGGCGAACCAAATAACATAGCAGCAGGGTGATCACCTGACCAATAGTGTGTCCATGCGAATCCACAATCGATTAATCCTTTATCAACTGCGTCTAGAGTTTCTTTAACTCCAACAACTGCACCTGCAGGTAATATTTCAAACTTTAACGATCCACTCGTTAATTCAGTTACTGTATCAGTAAAGTCCTTTAACATTTTAACTTCATCAGCTTTAGTGTTAAGAACTGTCTGACATTTTAGTGTTTTTGCAGCATTAGCACTAGACGTAAATCCAAGCACTAAAATAGTTGCAAATAACATTGAAATGATTTTTTTCATTATTTTCCCTCTTTGTTAGTTAAATTTAACGGACGCATACAATCAGAAAAGATAAGCTGACACAAGTGACAATTGATTGATATGAGTGTAAAGATCATTAAATAAGATTTTTTAAAAAAACTATTCAACTAGAGATGGAAAATTTTGATTTTATAATAATTGGAGCAGGTTCTGCTGGTTGTGTTTTAGCTAATAGACTTTCTGCTAATCCAAAAAATAAAATTTTACTTTTAGAAGCAGGAGGAAAGGATAACAATCCATGGATTCATATTCCAGTTGGTTATTTCAAAACCATGCATAATCCAAAAGTTGACTGGTGTTTTAAAACTGAGTCTGATGAAACCATGAACAATAGATCAATAAGATATCCAAGAGGTAAAACTTTGGGAGGAAGCTCCTCAATTAATGGACTTTTATGGATAAGAGGTCAAAAAGAAGATTACGATATATGGAGACAATTAGGTAATACTGGCTGGGGTTGGGATGATGTTTTGCCATATTTTCTTAAATCAGAAAATAATGAGTTAGGAAAAAGTGAATTTCATAATGACAGTGGACCAATTACAGTTGCAAATAAAAAAATAAATTTAAAATTGCTAGAAGAGTTTAAGAATGCTGCTGAAGAATATGGCATTCCTAAAACAATTGATTTTAATACAGGTGATAATTTTGGAATTGGATTTTTTCAATTCACCACTAGTTTTAATAAAATTGGATTAAAGTTGAGATGTAGTGCTGCTAAAGGTTATTTAAATCCAGTAAAAAAAAGATCTAATTTAAAAATTGAAGTAAATGCTCATGTACAAAAAATAAATTTTGAAGGAAAAAAAGCTACAGGTGTCAGTTATTATATTGGTGATAAACTAAATACAGTAAGTACTAATAAAGAAGTAATTTTATCTGCTGGCTCAATTGGTTCTCCACATATTTTACAAGTCTCTGGTATTGGCGATAGTAATAAACTTAAAAACCTTGGAATAGAAGTTGTCCATGAAGCAAATGGAGTTGGAAAAAATTTACAAGATCATCTAATGTTTAGACCAGTTTATAAAGTCAAAAATTTAAAATCTTTAAATAGAAAAGTTGAAAGTTTATTTGGAAGATTTTTAATGGGACTTGAGTATATTTTTAATCAAAGTGGTCCTGTGACTATGGGTGCTAGCCAAGTATGTGGTTTTGTTAAAAGTGACCCATCCAGAGCTACACCAAATTTACAGTTTCACGTATCCCCTGTTAGCACAGATATATTAGGTGTAACTCCAATGCATGATTTTGAGGGAATTACTCCAACAGTTGCAAATATAAGACCTACGAGCAGAGGTGAAATAAATATAGTGAGTAATGACAGTAGAGTTTATCCTAAAATAAAAATGAACTATCTTTCTACTGATGAAGATAGGAAAGTTGCTGCACAAGGTTTAAAAATAGTTAGAAAAATAATGTTAGAAACTGAAACATTCAAAAAATATGAACCTGAAGAATATAGACCTGGAGTTCATATTACAAATGATGAAGAATTGGTTAAAGCAGGTAGTGATTATACTCAAACAATTTTTCATCCCGTTGGAACTTGTAAAATGGGAAAAGATGAAAATTCAGTTGTTAATGAAAAATTAAAAGTTCATAGAATAGAAAATCTTAGAGTGGTAGATGCTTCTATAATGCCAAATATTACATCTGGAAATACTAACGCACCTACTATAATGATTGCAGAAAAAGCATCAGACATGATATTAAAAAATAGTAAGTGATGAATGAACAAATAATTATATTTTCTCAAATTGTACTCATCGACCTAGTTTTAGCAGGAGATAATGCAATCATAATAGGAATGGTTGCATCAAAATTTCCTGTTGAACAAAGAAAAAAAATTATTTTTTGGGGCATTGGTGGAGCAGTAGTATTAAGAATAATCTTAACTTTATTAACTGCTTATTTATTACAGATCACCGGTTTAAGATTACTTGGTGGATTACTTCTACTTTATATAGTTTACAGATTATATGTAGATGTCATCAAAGGCTCAGATCACAAAGATGATATTAAAGTAGATAATTCTAATTTTTTCAAAGCTATTTGGACAATATTATTGGCTGATTTTACTATGAGTTTAGATAATGTTTTAGGTGTAGCTGGAGCAGCTGGAGATCATTATGGATTATTAGTTTTTGGTTTAATTTTATCAATTGCATTAATGGCATTTGCCGCAACATTAATATCTAATTGGATAAAAAAATATAAATGGATTGCATGGGCAGGTTTATTGGCAATATTAATTGTTGCTATTGAATTGATTTACACAGATATTAAAATATTATTTTTATAATGTATTTAAAAAATTATAACCTTAAAAATAAAACTGCACTTGTAACTGGAGCTGGAAAAGGTATTGGAAGAGCTTGTGCAATTGCTCTTGCAGAAGCAGGTGCTAATCTTATTATAATCAGTAGAACTAAAAAAGATCTAGATGAAGTTTATAGAAAAATTAAAAAGCTTAAATCTAAATGTAAACCTTACGTCTGTGATATTACAAATTACAATGAAATTAAAAAAATCATAAACAAACAAGCTAAAATAGATATTTTAGTAAATAATGCAGGAAATAATATTCCAGAGCATTTCACAAAAGTAAAAACTAAAAATATGGAACACCTAGTGAAAATTAATACAATCGCAACTTTTAATATTGCTCAACTATGTACCCTTAAAATGATAAAATCTAAAAATCGTAAAAAAATTGGTGCTTCAATAGTAAATATATCTTCACAAATGGGTCATGTAGGTGGTCCAATTAGAAGTGTTTATAACATGAACAAATGGGGATTAGAGGGATTAACCAAAGGTATGTCTTTAGATCTAGCTAAATACAATATTAGAGTAAACACTGTATGTCCTACATTTGTTGTCACTCCTATGACCAAAAAATTTTTAAAAAATAAAAAATTTAAAAGAGATACTCTTAATAATATTCCGCTTGGAAGATTTGCAGAATTATCTGAAGTAGCATCATCAGTTGTCTTTTTAGCTTCTGATGCTGCATCAATGATCACTGGAACTTCATTATTGGTTGATGGTGGATGGACTGCAAAATAATTTCTAGATTATTTTTAATAATAATCATTTTTACAACAACTCAACTAAATGCAATTGAATTTAAAGGTAAATTCATACAAGGTCATTATATTATTGGAATAACTGATCCTTCTGCAAAAATTATTATTGATAAAAAAAAAGTCAAAGTTTCGAATAATGGATATTTTGTATTTGGAATTGATAGAGATAGAAAATTTGATTTAACAGTCACAAAAATTATTGACGGAAAAAAAGAAAAAATAATTAAGAAAGTTTTAAAGAGAAAATATAATATTCAAAGAATAGATGGTTTAGAAGAAAGTAAAGTAACACCGCCAGAGTCTGTTTATAAAAGAATAAAAGAAGAAAATAATAGAATTGGTAAAGCAAGAGCAATTAATTCTGACTTACTTTTTTTTAAAGATCAATTCATTATGCCAATTGAAGGAATAATTAGTGGTGTCTATGGAAGTCAAAGAATTCTGAATGGTAAACCAAAATGGCCTCATTACGGAATTGATATTGCAGCAAAACAAGGAACTATGATTAAATCATCTGGTTCAGGCGTAGTCACAATGGCAGAAGATGATTTATATTATACAGGAGGAACAATAATCATGGATCATGGTCATGGTATATCAACAATATATTCACACCTTGAAACAGTTTTAGTTTCGGTTGGTGATATAATTAATCAAGGAGACATTATTGGAACAGTTGGTTCAACGGGTAGATCAACAGGACCTCACTTAGATTTTAGAATTAATTGGTTTCAAACTAGACTCGATCCAATGTCAGTATTAAACTAAAAAAATAAAAACTCTTGTAGAAAGGAGGTTGATATGGAAAAAGAAATGCTTGCAATAGCAAAACTTAAATCTGGTGAAGGAAAATTTGAAAAATTCATGGGATTTATGCAATCAGATGAAGGAATGGCAGTAAGAAAAACTATTGCTCATGTTGAAAAAACAGTTCCAGCAATAGCCCCAGATAAAAGTTATGTTATGTTTAAAGTATCAGTTCATAATGAAGAAGAAATGAAGAAGTTTGCTTCAGGTAATAATCCAATAGCAAAACCTATTTTCGATGAATGTATCGAAACTGTTCAAATGTTTGAGTTGAGTAAAGTTAAGCTTTAACTTTAAAATATTAAATTAAGGGGTCCGGGGCACCTAGCAACAGAACGCCCCTAACAAGTACTTGCATATATATTTTAATTTTGATTTAATTTCTAAATATATGAATTTCCTTGATGCTGTAAAAACATGCTATAAAAATTATGCAAAATTTGAAGGAAGAGCATCAAGATCAGAATTTTGGTATTTTTGGTTATTTAATTATGCCATTTATGCAATATTAATAATTATCGCTTGGAATATTTCGCTCAAATTTTTTTGGTTTTTAGGTTTATTTTTCTTAGTTAACTTTATTCCATATATTGCAGTGACTGCCAGAAGATTACATGATGTAAATAAAAGTGGTTGGTTTCAAATACTTCCGCTTCCGTTTAGTATTTTAGATAGAATATTGGAAAGAACATCACAAGAAGGTTTATCAACAATTTCGGCATTAATTACTACAGGATTATATATATATTTGATTGTTCTGTGGTGCACGAAAGGCGATGAAAAAAATAATAGGTTCGGAAAAAATATTTATAAAAAGATAAAAAAAAGAAGGTAAAACCTGGCAACAGAATGCCCCTTTACACTTTTTAAAAATCATATAAAATTCATAATATAAAATATTTTTATGTCACCAAAAGACTTAGTATTACAGGGTTACAAATTATTCTCTGAAGGAAAAATAGAGGAATTGGGTAAACAGTGGCACCAAGATGCCAAGATACATGTAACTGGTGATCATGCATGGTCGGGTACATACAACGGTTACAATGATTGGGTATCAAGAATGCTATCTCAAATCCCAGAAAAACTACCAGGATTTAATTTAAATATTTTAAATGCAACTTCAGAGGCAGATAAAGTATTTATATATGTGCATGCAACAGCAAAAAATCTTGATATGCATGCGGTTCACATGTTCACAGTAAAAGATGGAATGCAAACTGAAATGCGTATATTTGATGATACCCAAAAAATTTCAGCCGCTCTGAATAAATAATTTTACAAAGTTTGGGCACCTGGCAACAGAACGGCCCTTCACAATTTTAACTAGTTATAAATTTTTGTAAATGATCTATAAGTTCTTTTTGTTCTTTTACCACAATTTTTAAAAGATCACCAATTGAAACAATTCCAACAATTTTTTTATCTTCTAACACTGGAAGATGTCTAATTTTTTTTTCAATCATGATTTCCATACACTGTTCAATTTTATAATCTCTGGTAACAGTAATTAATTCTTTAGTCATAACTTCATCTAACAATGTATCTTTGCTACTCTTCCCTTTTAAAATAATCTTTCTTGCATAATCTCTTTCGGAAAATATACCTATAGGAAAACCATTATTATCTACAATAATAATTGCACCTATATTCTTTTCTGACATTAAAATAAGTGCTTGTTTTACATTTTGGTCTTTTGAAATAGTCCAAATTTGTTTATCTTTATTTAGTTTTAAAAAATCTTCTAGTTTAGCCAAAATTAGTTACCGTTCTTTTATTCTAACACAAAAATCTTGAACACACTATGAGAACACTATTATTGTTATTCATCACTTTTTTGTTTACTAATTTTATCTTTTATTTTTAATTTTTCTTTTTTTAGTGCTCTTAAATTAACCCAAGAACTTGTTGTTCTATCATTCAATCTAAGTTTAGTGATTTTTTTAATTTGAGCTTCTAATTTTTTATGTTTTTTTACTAAATCTTTAAAATCCGACATTATTTATTAACTTTATTATAACTCAAAATAACCTTCGTTTCATGTACTTTCTGGTGATTATCTCGAATAACTTGATGTAAATCAAAATTTATAATTTATTAATCCAAGCTTTTTTTCTTTCTTCATTTAAAAATGAAGATTTAAAAGAATTGATTAATAGAGTTTTTATATCTTCATAAGAAAGATTTAATGCTGATTGAGTTTCAATTAAATTTTGATTTAGATAACCACCAAAATAAGCTGGATCATCTGAATTAACCATCACCATTAATTTTTTATCTAGCATTTTTTTTAAATTATGTTCATTTAATTTATTAAAAACTCTTAATTTTATATTTGAAAGAGGGCAAACTGTTAAAGGAATTTGATTTTTCGATAGTTTTTCTACTAATTTTTCATCTTTAAGACATTGAACTCCATGATCAATTCTTTTTACATTAAGAAGATTTAAAGCTTCCCATATATATTCTGGTGGTCCTTCCTCACCTGCATGAGCAACAGTTATAAAATTATTTTCACTTGCTTTTTTAAATAATTTTTCAAATTTTTTTGGAGGGTTACCAGTCTCTGAGGAGTCTAACCCAACTCCAAAAATTTTATCTTTATGATTAAGGGCTTTATCTAAAATATTAAAACATTCCTGTTCTTTTAAATGTCTTAAAAAACACATAATAATTTTAAAACTTAAGCCAAATTCTTTTTCTGCTTTTATAAGTGCTTTATAAATTCCATTTATAACAGTATCAAAACTAATTCCTCTATTAGTATGGGTTTGAGGATCAAAAAAAATTTCTGTATGGACTATATTGTCTTCTTTACATTTTAATGCATAAGCCCACGTAAGATCGAAGAAATCTTGTTCTTTTAACAAAACTTTAGCTCCTTCGTAATATATTTTCAAAAAAGATTCTAAATTACTAAAATTATATGCGTTTTTTGCTTCATTAATATTTTTAAATGGAATTTGAACATTATTTCTTTTAGCTAATAAAAGCATTTGCTCAGGTTCAAGAGTTCCTTCTATGTGTAAATGTAATTCAGCCTTTGGTGATTTTTTTATAAATTCTAATATACTAATATTACTCATCTGCATTTAAATTTTTTTTTCTAAAAAAAATTTTCTTTATTGCCCAATAAAAAATATAAATAAATATTATTAAAGCTGCATGAGGTATGTAGGCTTTAAAATCAAATTTATTCCAATAAAAAATATCCATATAAGGTCCGGTATAAAAAAGGATAGGAATCCAAATTGATATTTTTTCTAATAAATTGGCACCAAAAAATTCTATATCACCTACAGCTAAAGAATAACTTCCTACATTATCGTCATTAAAAACTTTTATTAAATAAGTGCCTGCTTCAAGTTTTAAACTTTTCTTAAATTCTTTATCGTTATGAGTACCTATTTGAGGACCAATCCAATACCAGTCTCTTGCATAAGGTTCAAACCAAGCTTTCCAATTATATTCTTTACCATCTTCATAAAAAATTAAATTATTATTTTGGTCAAATACCTCTAGAGAAATCCATTTAATATTATCATCTATTTTTGGAATAGTAATTCCAGCATAAAATGAAAATTCAGAATCACTTTCGATTTTATAAAAATGAGGTTCACCACTTAGTTTACCGTAATAAGCCTTTGATATTTCTGGATCAATAACATCATGAGGCTCATTTGATGAAGGAGAATATTTAATTAGCTTTGGTTGATGAGCAAATGTAAATGTGAAATTTATTGAGAATAAAATTATTAATAATAAAAGTTTTTTCATCTAAAAATGGTGCCCTCGGCCAGACTCGAACTGGCACTCCGCAAGCGGCAAGGATTTTAAGTCCTTTGTGTCTACCAATTTCACCACGAGGGCATGAGTTATTTTCATAAGTATTTATGCTAATATTTATAATTGAACAAGGTCAATAATCAATTTTTTTTTATTTTATCTCCCTATGTTCCAGTCTGTGTCCAGTTGTCCTATAATTTATAGGATAAGATTTCAACAAACCCAGAACCACGATCCCTAAAATCTTTTTCATTACTTGAATATATAATTTATATCTTTTTCTTTTTTTTCTTCTTTACTTCGATCTTTTTTATTTATTTTTAAAAGGATCTACCAATAGTTTTTTATGGTTATATCTATAACGGCCATGGTTGTAATGCATTGAATTAAGTACAACTATTATTGATTCTTCAACGTCTATCCATATGGCTTGACCTCCATATCCCCCCATAACAAACATTTTTCTATTTTTCAAACCTGAAACATCCATATGAAATTGCCCTCCATATGATTTAGTGGGATTTTTTTGAGGTTCTTCAACATTACCTTTTTTTATTCTATTTTTATAAATAGTTTTTAAATATTTACCAACACACGTATCTTTCTGCCAATCGTCTACAATTGCTTTTCCTATTCTTAAATAATCATATCTAGTTGCAAAGAACATACTATTAGCGTCTCCTAATTTTTTTGTATGATCTGTACCGAATTTAGATTCTCTGAAAAAATAAACACTATCTTTTATCCGCACTGTTTTTTGAAAAATATCATTTAATAATTTTTCAAAATCATCACCAGATTTAAAAAGAACATAATTAAAAATTAAATTTGTAAGCACTACGTTATAATTATACTTTGATTTAGTTTTTTTTTTACCTTGCATTTTATGCATATTATAAGAAAACAATTCAACATCAGCTTCAGTACCGTCCCAAAACATACTATCATAAACATATTTCTGATCACCTGCCTTCATATTTAAAATATCAATTAGTTTTTGTCCGTCGTATAGAGTGCCTTTTAGTAAAGGCCAATCATCAATTTTTGATTCTACACTGTCGATATAACCTGCGCAGATAGCATGGCCCGCAACATAAGCAACTAAACTTTTTCCCATGGAATTTGAGCGAAACTTAGTAGTATTATCAACAAAATCACCCAATATATCTTTGGGTGATATTTCATCTATTACAATTTTATCATCCTCAAAAAGCAAATAACTTAACAATTTTTTTTTCCGTATTTCTTTTTTTAAGGATTTATCTTCTCTTAAATCTGATTTGAATTTATATGAGCTCATTGAAGGTTGAATTTCATATCTACCCCATTGTTTTGTATTACTATCACCCGTGTCGTGACTATACAAATATTTATAAAGATAATATATAAGAGTATCTTTATTTGGGTTTTCTTTAAAAGGTACAGACCATCTACCTTTATAAGTATTAATGTTTAAATTATTAACCAAAACCATTCTACCTTTTGGATAAATTTCACACTTAAGATCAAACCATTTATAACTACCTTTTTTTAACCCTTTACAAATGTCAATTCTTTTCACATGTTTTTCATAACCATTATCGTGAAGCCACTGATTGAAGTAAATTAAATTATTATGGAAGACAGGATCATATTTAAATCCTGCAAATGTTATATTTGACCACAACAAACTCAGAACCAAGATCCCTAAAAGTTTTTTCATAATTTAATGATATTATACTATCTCTCTATGTTCCAGTCTGTGTCCAGTCTGCACAAATTAATTAGACCTTATTTTCTAATCTAAATTGAAAGCTAATTTAAAGTTATGTGATTTTATAGGATGTTTGAGACTACCAGAGACTACTATGGACTGACTACTTTGTGAATCCCATGGCTTTTAAGTCCTTTGTGTCTACCAATTTCACCACGAGGGCATGAGTTATTTTCATGAGTATTTATGCTAACCTTTT
>CACFTS010000008.1 GCA_902569285.1 uncultured Pelagibacteraceae bacterium
CATTTTTGTATTTAATGGATAATTTATTATTAGAAAATAAGATATTCTTTTTAATTTCAGGGAAAAACTTTTTCAGACTTAAATTATTAAGAATTAAAAGTTCATCAATTAACATTTTAGAGTCTATGTTAAAATCTTTAAATTTAAATTTTTTATTTAATTTAAAAGAAAAAATATTTTTTGAACTAAATTTTATTCTTTCTATATTAAGATCTGGGAAAAATGGTTTTATAAATAATTCTAAATTTTTTTCATTAATATTTAATTCATCATGATCAACATATCCATTAATTAAAAATTCATCTTTTATTTTTTTTACTAATACTTTTTCAGAAAGAAAACTTAAATCATTTAATGAGAGTGATATATTTTGCAACTGTAAATCATCTTTTTTATATCCAAAAATAAAATTTAGTTTTTCAATATTATATTTTTTTAATAAGCTTAATTTAGCATCTTTTATAAAACCATTAATTGTATAATTATCTTTAATCTTTCCCTCTGTATCAAATTCAAGTTTTATATCCGCTATTAAATAACCTTTTTTTGTAATTTTTTCTAAAATAAATAGCTCAGGAGTATTTTTAACTGATTTAAAAAATGAGATTAAATTATTAATCTCCAAAGATTTTGTTGAAATTTTTAAATTTTCAATTGAAAACTTATTATCAATTAATGATCTTAATGATATTTGAGCTTTTATATTTTCAATTGAAATAGTTTGATTTCGACTTTTTAGTTTTGGACCTATTATTTTTATATTTAGTCTAAGTTTAAATGGATCTAAAACTAAATTAATTTTTTTTAATTCAATCTCTATTTCTTTATTAATATTTTTTATTTTGTTTGAAATTTGGTTGTTAAATCTATCTGTCTCAATCCCAACTAAACTTAAATAAGATAAAAAAATAAGTGCTATAAAAAATAAAATTAATATAGATTTAAAAATTACTTTCATTTTACTTGATATAGTGATTGTTCTAAAAAATCATCAATTTCCCCATCTAACACTTTATCTGGGCTTGTACTTTCAAAATTAGTTCTATTATCTTTTACCAATCTATAAGGTTGCAAAACATATGATCTTATTTGATGACCCCAGCCTATTTCAGATTTTGAAGACTCGAGATTTTGATTTTCTTTTTCTTTTTTTTTAATTTCAAAATCATAAAGTCTTGCTTTTAGCATATTCATGCATGTTTCTTTATTTTTATGTTGTGATCTTTCGTTTTGACACTGAACTACAATTTTTGAAGGCAAATGTGTAATTCTAACTGCGCTATCCGTGGTATTAACATGTTGTCCACCTGCACCACTTGAACGATAAGTATCTATTCTCAAATCTTTATCAAGTATTTCGATATTAATATTTTCATCAACAACAGGATAAACCCAAATACTAGCAAAACTTGTGTGACGTCTTGCTCCAGAATCAAATGGAGATATTCTAACTAATCTATGAATCCCAGATTCTTTTTTAAGCCAACCAAAAACATAATCACCTTCTATTTTAATCGTTGAAGATTTAATACCGGCTTCATCGCCTTTATGTTCACTTATCAAAATTGATTTAAATTTTTTATTATCTGACCATTTTAAATACATTCTTCTTAGCATATCAGCCCAATCCTGACTTTCGGTGCCTCCTGCTCCAGCGTGGATTTCTATATAACAATCAAATGAATCTATCTCATTAGATAAAAAACATTTAATTTCATTTTTTTTTACGAGTTCTCTAAGATCTTTTATGTTTTCAAAAATTTCATTTTGTATATTTACATTATTCTCATCAAGAGCTAATTGATTTAAATCATCTAAATCATTAAGTTTATTTAGAGATGTTTCAAAAGAATCAATTAAATCTTCATACAATTTTTTTTCTTTTACAACTTTTTTAGAGTAAGACTTGTCTTGCCAAAAATTAGCTTGAAGCATACTTTTGTTGTGATTTTCTAATTTTATATAGATTTTATTTTTATCAAAGATACTCCTTAACTCTTTGATTAATTTTTTCTATTTCTTTTTTGAAATCTATATATTTATGATCCATTAATAAAACTTTAATATATTATTAGAATCTAATCTATTATTATTTGAATACAAAATCATACCATCAATCACATTCTTACTTTTGTAAGCTTCTAAAATAGTATCTTTGGATGAAAATTTTGCTTTTTGGCCAGTAGATGGGTCAACAACCATCATTGTAATTCCATCAGCAACTTTAAATGGTCTTGCATCAGATTTTTTAATAGCAGATTTAATAAAATTTTTGAATATTGGTAATGCTGTTTTTGAACCTGTTTCATATCTACCGAGAGATTGAGGATTATCCATTCCAACATAAACTCCTACTACTAAATTAGATGTAAAACCAACAAACCATGTATCAGTATTTTCATTCGTTGTTCCTGTCTTGCCGGCTAAATTTAAATTTAAATCTCTCAATTTTTTTCCTGTTCCTCTTTTAACTACTCCTTCTAACAAAGAAGTAATTTGATATGCTGTTTGAGAAGAAAATATCTGTTTATAATTATTTTTAATCTTAGGATAATCTTTTCCAGTAAATGAAATTTGATCACAATTAGAACAAGCTCTTTTTTCATTATTGAGAATAGTAATTCCTTCGCTGTCTTGAACACGATCAATTAAAATTGGTGAAACTAATTTACCTCCATTGACAAAAGCTGAATATGCTGAAGTTAATTTTATTAAAGTAGTTTCTGCAGATCCTAATGATATTGATAGCAATTCTTCAGGATTTTCATAAATACCAAGATCTTTTGAAAAATTAACAACTTTATCTATTCCTAAATTTTGAGCAATTCTTACTGTCATAAGATTTCTAGATTTTTCAAGACCAACTCTTAAAGTTGAAAGTCCATAAAATTTTTTTCCATAATTTTCAGGTTTCCACATTTTAAGATCAGATCCTTGATCTAAAACTAATGGAGCATCTAAAATTAATGAGGAAGGTGTATAATTATTTTCTAGAGCGAGAGCATAGACAAAAGGTTTAAAAGCTGAGCCAGGCTGTCTTAAAGCTTGGGATGCTCTGTTAAATTCACTATTTTTAAAACTAAACCCTCCACTTAAAGCTATAACTCTTCCAGTATAAGGATCCATTACAACAATACCTCCATTAATTTTTGGAACTTGTTTTAAACTAAATTTATTATCATTGATTTGTTTTACGTAAACTATGTCACCTTTTTTAAATAAATCATCAAATTCCTTTTTAGTCCAAGAAATATCTTTGTATTCAATTATTCCAGCAATTTTATCTTTTGTTTCTATTTCTACAGAAAATTTAGAAATCTTTTTAATTATAGCTATTTTCCAATTAATTGAATTTTCTAAATCATATTTCTCTAAACCATTAAACCATTTTTTTGTGTAAATTTTATTTGCTAAAGGTCCACGCCAACCTTTTCTTTTATCATAATTTATGAGTCCAGTTCTTAAAGAATCTGTTGCAATTTTCTGTAGTTCTAAATTTATTGGAGTATTTATATTAAAACCTTGATTATATACTTTCTCATAAGAAAGAATTTTTATAATATTTTTTCTTACATCTTCAATATAATATTGAGCATCTTCTAAAAAAACTCTTTTTGTTTTTTTTAATTTTATATTTTTTTTATTTAAATTTTCATATTCTTTAAAACTAATAAAATTATTATCAAATAAATTTTTTAAAACTAAATTTCTTCTAAATTTAGCTAATTTAATATTTCTATAAGGATTATATTTACTGGGTGCTTTAGGTAATGCTGCTAACAATGCAGCTTCTTCATAACTTAACTCTTTTATAGATTTATCAAAATATTCCAAACTAGCTGCCGCAACGCCATATGCACCGCTCCCAAGATAGATTTGATTAAGATAAAGTTCTAATATTCTTTCTTTTGACAATGCTCTCTCTATTCTAAATGCAAGAATTGCTTCTTTGATCTTTCTATTAATACTTACTTCATTCGTTAACAAAAAATTTTTTGCTACTTGTTGTGTAATTGTTGATGCTCCTTCCAATCTTTTTGAAGTCATAATATTTTTAATATTATTTACGGTTGCTCTCAAAACACCTTTAGCATCTACTCCTGGATGTGAAAAAAAATTTTTATCTTCAGCTGATAAAAATGCATTAATTACATTTTGAGGTATTGATCTATAAGGAATGAATATTCTTTTTTCTTTAGAAAAATCAGCTACCAAATCTCCATTGCCTGAGTAAACTTTGCTTGAAACTGGCGGTTTATAATTCTTTAAAATTTTATAATCTGGTATATTATTTGAAAAATTCCATAAAACTCCCAAAATAATAATTAAAAATAACAATGAAAAACTAAGAAAACCAATAAATATATTTTTAATTATCCTATTCATTTTGTTTCCATTATATATGGGAATTTGTTAAAGATAAGGCACAAGAATATAAACAAAATTTTAATATTTAATGAAACAATCAAAAAACATATTATGGAAAAAAATTTATACATTGATGCTTCGCATCCAAATGAAACTAGAGTTGTACTCAAGTCAGATAATAACATTGAAGACTATGAGTATGAAGGTTTAAAAAATAGCCTAATAAAAAATAATATATACTTAGGTAAAGTAAGTCGAATCGAACCATCGTTACAAGCTGCGTTTATAGATTTTGGTAGAGAACGGCATGGTTTTTTATCATTTAACGATATTCAATCTGACTACTACCAAATCCCAAAAAGTGATTTAGAAATTATTAAACAAGAAGAGGAAAGAGCTCGAGAAGAATTATCAAAAAAAGTTGAAGCCAAAGAAGAAGAAAACCTTGCTGAAGGAAAATTAGAAATAGAGGATCCTATAGAAAAAGAAGATCCAATTGAAAAAAAAAACACAGAAGAAAAAGAAAGTTTAAATACTGAAAAAGAAAAAAAAAATGAAAATAAGTTCAAGTTTAAAAGATATAAGATTCAAGAAGTTATAAAACCAAATCAAGTTATTCTTGTACAGGTTATAAAAGATGAACGTGGTCAAAAAGGTGCTGCACTTAGCACTTTTATATCAATAGCTGGTAAATATATAGTTTTAATGCCAAACACCCCTAAAGGTGGTGGAATTTCTAGAAAAATATTTAACCCTATAGATAGAAAAAAAATTAGATCCATTTTAAATGGAATTGAAATTCCAAAAGAAATGGGATTGATAGTTAGAACTGCCGGAAGTAACAAAACAAAAAATGAAATCAACCATGATTTAACAACTCTTATAAATAGCTGGAATCACATAAAAGATAATGCACTTAGTTCTATAGCCCCTTCTTTAATCCATCAAGAAAGTGAGATAATTAAAAGAACATTGCGAGATATGTATGATGAAAATACTAAAAATATTATCATTGAAGGAAACGAAGGATACAAAAAAGCTCAAAACTTTATGAAAATGATGATGCCTTCACATGTTAAAAAAATTAAAAAATATAGAGGCAAAGTACCATTATTTATAGAAGAAGGTATAGAACAAAAACTAAATCAAATTTTTGACTCTCAAGTAAAATTAACTTCTGGGGGATATTTGGTGATTAATCCAACTGAAGCATTAGTTTCAATTGATATAAATTCAGGAAGCTCAATAAAACAAAAAAATATTGAGAGTACTGCTTTAGACACTAATCTTGAAGCTACTGATGAAATAGCAAGACAGATTAAAATTAGAGATTTATCAGGGTTGATTATTATAGATTTTATCGACATGTTAAGTTATGGAAATCGAAAATTAGTTGAGAGAAGATTAAAAGAAAAATGTCGCTCAGATAGAGCTAGAATTCAAATTGGTAGAATATCTAATTTTGGTCTATTAGAAATGTCTAGACAAAGACTAAGAGAAAGTGCAGTAAAGTGGAAAATAAATCTTACAGATGAGTCTTTTGCACTTAAAATTCTTAATTTAGTTGAACTTAAAGCAGTTTTAAATAAAGCAAAGTTTGTTGAATTAAAAGTTTGTAAAAAGATTTCTGATTTTTTAAAAGAAAATTTCATTGAAGATCTTAATTACTTTGAAAAAAAAAATAAAATGAAAATTGATATAATTTCAGATAACAGTCTAATAATACCTGAGTATATTATCGATATAAAAAATAAATCAAAAAAAACAATTGAATTAATTGAACATTTTGAAAAACTAAAAAATCTTGATCAACAAAATATGGAAAATAATATTATTGAATTAAAAGATAAAAAAAAATTCAAGAAAAAAAATTTCAGAAAAAAAAAATTTTACAAAAAAGCTAAATAATTCCCTTTTTTGGAGAAGATGGATTACCCATTAATGTTTTTTTAATTCTTCCAGAAAGATATGATTGACGTCCAGCTATTACTGCATTTTTAAATGCTAAAGCCATATCAAGCGGTTTTTTTGCTTTAGCAATCGCAGTATTAACTAAAACTCCATCACAACCAAGCTCCATTGCTATTGTTGCATCAGATGCTTGACCTAACCCTGCATCTATAATTAAAGGTAATTTTGTTTGAATTCTAATAATTTTAATATTTATTTTATTTAAAATTCCAAGACCAGAACCTATTGGTGCAGCTAAGGGCATAATTGCACATGCACCAGAATTTTCTAATCGTTTAGCCATTAATGGATCATCGTTACAATAAACCATAACTTTAAATCCTTCTTTTGTGAGTATCTCTGTTGATTTTAATGTTTCAATCATTTCAGGAAATAAATTTTTTTTATCTCCTAAAACTTCTAGTTTTACTAAATTCCACCCACCAATTTCCCTTGCTAATCTTAAAGTTCTTAAAGCATCTTTTGAATTAAAACATCCTGCGGTATTTGGTAAATAGGTAATTTTTTTTGGATCAATATAATCCATCAATAGAGGTTTTTTTTTATCAGTAATATTTACTCTTCTAACAGCTACTGTAACTATTTTTGCTCCAGATAACTTAATAGCTTTTGCACATTCAGACATATTTTTGTATTTTCCGGTGCCAACAATTAACCTAGAGTTAAAATTCTTTTTAGCTATAATTAATTTATCATTTTTCAATATTTAGCCACCTCCAATAAAATGAACTATCTCAATCTCATCATTTTTTTTAATATTAACATTATTTAAATTTTTTTTATCTACTATTTCATGATTTAATTCAATTGCTACCTTTTTAAGGGGTATTTTAAAGTTTTTAATAATATTAGATAATTTAGAATTTTTATTAATTGTTTTTACTTTACCATTTAACTTTATTTTTATTTTTTTTATTTTTTTCATCGTATATAAAAGCTGAATGAATAATAAAATTATTATTATTAATGGACCGAATATTAATCTATTAGGTGAAAGAGAACAATCACAATATGGATCAATTACTTTTGAAAAATTAAAAGAAAATTGCCTTAACAAATCTAAAGATTTGGGATTAATAGTTGAATTTGCTCAATCTAATGTTGAAGGTGAATTGGTTAATATAATACAAGACTCAAGAAAAATTTTTGATGGAATGATTATTAATGCTGCTGCATTTACTCATACATCGGTAGCTATAAGAGATGCTTTAAATATTTTTAAAAAACCAATAATTGAAATACATATGTCAAATATTTACAAACGTGAAGAATTTAGGAAAAAATCACTAATTAATGATGTGGTAACTGGTGGAATATTTGGATTGGGTGATGATGGTTATATTTTAGCCATAATTTCAATGCAAAAACTTTTAAAAAATGAAAATTGATAAAAAAATTATTAAAGAATTAAGTGATTATTTAGATGAATTCAATCTTACTGAGCTAGAATACACTGAAAAAGATACAAAAATAAAAGTTTCAAAAAATAATATATCTATTAATAATCAAGCAAATCAAACATCTGCCATTACAGAAACTTCAAGTAAACAAACAAAAGCTATTTCTGGAACAGAAGTAACATCACCTATAATAGGAACTGTTTACCATGCTCCTGAACCTGGGGCAAAAAAATTTGTTGAAGTTGGTAAAAAGATTAAAAAAGGTGATACGGTAATGATTGTTGAAGCCATGAAAACAATGAACCATGTTCCATCAACAGCAGATGGAATTGTAAAAGAAATATGTGTAGAGGATGGTCAACCAGTTGAGTTTGGACAGACAATAATTATTTTAGAATAATGTTTAAAAAAATATTAATTGCAAACCGTGGGGAAATTGCAGTTAGAATAATTCGAGCATGTAAAGAATGGGGAATTTCAACAGTAGCTGTTCATTCTGACGTCGATCGAGACAGCATGCATGTTAGATTGGCTGATGAAAGTGTTTGTATTGGATCACATCAACCAGTAAATAGTTATTTAAATATACCTGCTCTTTTATCTGCTGTTAATTTAACTGAAGCAGAAGCGGTTCATCCTGGTTATGGTTTTTTGTCAGAAAATGCCAATTTTGCAAAAGCATTAGAAAAAAATAATATAAAATTTATTGGTGCTTCCTCCAAACATATTGAAATGATGGGAGATAAAATTCAAGCAAAAAAAATTGCTAAAGAAAATGATTTACCTGTAATTGAAGGTTCTGAGGGTGCTGTGAAAGATATATCTAAAGCAAAAGAACTTTGTAAAAAAATAGGATTTCCTATTTTAATTAAAGCCTCTGGTGGTGGTGGTGGAAAAGGTATGAAAATTGTTCACAAAGAAGAAGAGTTTGAAAATCTTTTTGCAACTGCAAAAACTGAAGCTCAAAAATACTTCGGTAATGATGAAGTTTATATAGAAAAATTTTTTGAAAATCCAAGACATATTGAAGTTCAAATTTTATCTGGAAAAAATAGGACTGTTCACTTACATGAAAGAGATTGCTCGGTCCAAAGAAGACATCAAAAATTAATTGAGGAAACTCCAAGTCCAGTATTGAATGATGAAATTAGAAAAGATCTATTCGAAAAAACTGTTAAGATGGTTAGTAAAATTGGTTATGAAGGTGCTGGAACCGTCGAATTCATTTATGAAGATAATAAATTTTATTTTTTAGAAATGAATACAAGAGTTCAAGTTGAACATCCGGTTTCAGAAATGGTTACTGGTATTGATATCATTAAAGAGCAGATACATATAGCTTTTACTGGTGAAACAGCATTAAAACAATCTGATATTAATCCCAGAGGTCATGCAATAGAATGTAGGATAAATGCTGAAGATCCAAGCAAAAACTTTCAACCATCACCAGGAACTATTGGAATGTGTCATCAACCTTCTGGATTTAGAACTAGAGTTGATGGTGCAATATTTCAAGGTTATAAAGTAACTCCATTTTATGATAGTATGATTTGTAAACTTATTTGCCATGGAAGAAACAGAGTCGAGGCAATCCAGAGAATGAATAGATCTCTAGATGAGTTTGTAATTGAAGGGATTACAACAACTATACCTTTACATAAAAAACTTTTAAATCATAAGAAATTTATTAATTCAGATTTTAATGTAAGCTGGCTTGATAATGACAAGATAATTTAATAACATCTAACCAACCATATATCATAAACAGGATGGTCAAATGGAGCTATTGAGGGGCTAGATGAAAACATCCATCCATTAAAAACAAACACATCATCTTTATCTTTATTTGTTAAGTCGCTAACTTGAATATAAGCAGTAATTTCAGGATTGTCGTCAAACTCTGAATTTTTACATTTCATACTTTTAATCAAAAGATCTTTATATATTGCATCTTCTCCATTTTTAAGTTTAATTAATGTGTTTTTTGAAGAAATTTTATCTAAAATTTTAATATCTGTAAAACCTCCTTCTAAATTATCGCTAGAATATGTATCAAAAGAAATAATTAAAAATAAAATTAAGATAAATAAGTTTGATCTAATTTTTCCAAGTCTTATATTTTTTTTCAGATTCATCTTTATTTTTATTTGGATAATACGCAGATTCAGTTCCTGTTAAATTTGATTGATGAGGTTTTTGCCAATCATATTTTTCTAGATCATGTTTTTTTTCAATTTTATTAGATATAAAATGAATCCAAGAATACCATTCAACTGGAATTTTTGTGGAGTCAACTTCTTCAGCATAAATAACCCATCTTTTTCCTTTTTTACTTTCGTAGTATTTGTTGCCCAAATGATCTTTGCCAATAAATTTTCCAAATAAAACTGTTTTAATTCTTGTTCCAAATGTATCCTGATTCCACCAAGTGAAAATTTTTTTTAAAAGTGTCAACATAAAAAATTTTTAATTTTCAATTCAAAATTGTATAATTTAAATTAGACTAAAATTTGTTTTTGTATATAAATTAATTGATTCATTATTCAAATTAAATTTAAAAAATTGGGGTCAAATGGCAAAATATTTAGTTGAAACATATTATACTTGTTCCTTTAAAGTAAATCATTACTTAGACGATATAAACGAAACAGAACTCAAAAATCTTGAAAAAAGAGATGATGGAAAATTTGAAGTATTAGATGTAAAGCTAGATAATAGAAAAACAAAAAGTCTCAACCCAAACAATAAAAAGATTGTTGAAAATAAAAAAATTGATGTTTTGCCAAATATTAAAGATCCATCAACTAAAAATTTAGAAAATTTTGTTAAATCTAGCAATAATAGTTCAGAAAAATCAGGGAAGAGATTTAGTATGCCAGATAGAAGAAAAGGCTATATTCAAAAAGCAACTATCGGAGACCATAAAGTTTATTTACATACTGGTGAGTATGAGGATGGTAAAATTGGTGAAATTTTTATTGACACAAGTAAAGAGGGTGAATTAGTTAAAGCTTTAATGAACAATTTTGCAATTGCTGTTTCACTTGGACTACAATATGGGGTTCCACTAGATGAGTTTATAAATGCATTTATAGGCACTAAATTTGAACCTTCGGGTAAAGTAAATGGAAATGATAGAATTTTAAGTGCCTCTTCAATTTTAGATTATATTTTTAGAGAATTAGCAATTTCTTATCAAAATAGAGAAGATCTTGCTCATACACCTGCAATTGGTAATTCTGAAAACTCTAGCTTTGACGAACAAAATTCAGATGATCAAAACCAATTATTAAAAATTGTAAAAGATATTACAAGCAAAGGATTTGTAAGAAATAATTATAAAAAAAATTTAGTAGATTTATCTGATGTTAAAATAAGTCTTAAAGGAAAAAAATAGTCTATTTTTTTAATTTTAAAGATAAATTTAATTCTTTTAGTTGGTTTTCACTTACATCTGATGGAGCATTCATCATTAAATCTTGAGCATTTTGATTCATTGGAAACATAGTAACTTCTCTAATATTTTTTTCATTAGCTAAAAGCATTACTATTCTATCAATTCCAGGCGCTATTCCTCCATGAGGAGGTGCTCCATAACTCAAAGCATTTATCATTCCACTGAACTTTTCATCTACTTGTTTTTTATCATAACCGGCAATAGAAAATAGTTTGTACATTAATTCAGGAATGTGATTTCGAATTGCTCCAGACGAAAGTTCAACACCGTTACAAACTATGTCATATTGAAAAGCGAGCATATTTAAAGGTTTTTCAAAATTAAGTTTTTCTACATTACCTTGTGGCATAGAAAAAGGGTTGTGACTAAACTTTATTTTTTTAGTTTGTTCATCTATCTCAAATATTGGATAATCAACTACCCAACAAAAAGCAAAAACATTTTCATCAATCAAATTTAAATCTCTAGCAATCTTATCTCTTGCAACAGATGTGATTTTTTCTAAATTTTTTTGTTTGTCACAAGCTAAAAAAATACTATCCCCTACTTTAGCTTCTGTTTTTTTCATTATTTCTTCCAAAGATTCTTTAGAAAAGAATTTACCGACTGGCCCTTTAGCTGAAATTTCCTTATCTTTTTCAATTGTAAAATAAGCTAAACCAGAAGCTCCCTGATCTTTAGCCCATTTATCAATATTATCAAAAAAACTTCTTGGTTTATCTTTTGTATTTTTTGTAACAATACATCTTACTCTTGATCCTGATTTAACAAGTTTTTTAAATATTTCAAAAGAAACATCCTCTCTTGAAAAAACTTCAGTGATATCATTTATAATTAATGGATTTCTTAAATCTGGTTTATCACTTCCATACTTTAATAAAGCATCTTTATATGTAATTTTAGGAAATTTATCTAACATTAGTCTTTTATTTGAAAATTTTTTAAAAGTTTTTACTAACAATTTTTCAACCACTTTAAATACATCCTCCTGTTCAACAAAAGACATTTCTAAATCTAATTGATAAAACTCACCTGGACTTCGATCTGCTCGAGCATCTTCATCTCTAAAACAAGGAGCAATTTGAAAATATCTATCAAAACCAGAAACCATTATAAGTTGTTTGAATTGTTGAGGAGCTTGAGGTAGAGCATAAAATTTTCCTGGATTTAACCTACTAGGTACAAGAAAATCTCTTGCTCCCTCAGGACTCGAAGAAGTTAATATAGGTGTTTGAAATTCCAGAAAACCCAAATTATTCATTTCACTTCTAATAAATGAAATCACTTTTGATCTTAAAATTATGTTTTCATGGATTTTTTTTCTTCTTAAATCTAGGTATCTATATTTTAATCTAATCTCTTCAGCATATTCTTGATCACTAAAAATAGGCATTGGTAATTCTTTACACGTACCCAAAATAATAAAATTTTCAATTGATACTTCTATTTCACCAGTATCAATATCTTTGTTAATAGTTTCATCTGATCGATTAACAACTTTGCCCTCTACTTTTATGACTGTCTCTAGTTGAATCTTTTCTAAATCTTTAAAATTTTTATTTTCTTTGTCTATAATACACTGAGTAATGCCATAGTTGTCTCTTAAATCGATAAACAAAAGATTACCATGATCACGTTTTTTATTAATCCAACCAGAAAGGAAAGCTTTACTTTTAACATCTTTTTTTCTTAACTCATTACAAGTATGGCTTCTATATTTGTTCAATTATTCCCCCAAAACTTCTTTAATTATTTTAAAATCAATAGATCTTTTTTTTTTCAAACTTACTTCGTCGATCTTATATATGAAATCAATTATTTTACCATATGATCTATCAATTCTTTTAATTATGTAATTAATTAACTTTTTATCTATTGATATTTGACGATCAGATAAATTTTTTAAAATTAAAGCAAATATCAATTCGTCATCAGGTTTTTCTATATTTTGCAAAAGGAAATTTTTTGACCTTGATTTTAAATCTATTAAATCAAAATCTATATCAACAATTGGTTGGTTTGAAGTAACTATTAAATACTTGTTATCTTGTTCAATAATATTACATAGAGTAAAAAATAAATTTTCATCAATCTTTTTATTCAAATTTTCCAGAACTATATTTTGATGAATTTTTATATCTTGTAAATCATTGTTATTTAATGAATTTGACTCTAATTTTATTCCATTAAATTTTTTTAAAAAAATATTTATTAAATGAGTTTTGCCAGAAAAGTTTTCACCATTAATATTTAAAAAATTTTTCTCCCATTTTGGCCATTTGTTTAAAAGTTCAAATATATGCTTGTTGCTTTTAGAGACATAAAAATCATCATCTTTAAAATTCTTATTATAATCAAATTTGATTATTTCTTGATTTAGATCTCTCATTCCAAAATCCACGTCTTATTTTGAGTATTAAAAATAAAATTTTTATCTCTCATTAATTTCAAAAAATTATCACGTGTACCATTAAAAGTAACTTGATAATAAATAAAATCTTTATCAAATTTTAAAATAAAAAAATCATAAATTAAATTTGTTTTATCTAAAGTTTCCTCAAAATTTGATACTTTCAAACTATCAAGGCCTTTAATTTTAATATATATAGGCAATTTAATAGAAGTATTTATTTCATTAAAATTCTTCCAATAATCCTCATATACAATTTTTAAATCACTGATTACATTTTTCATTTGGTCTTTATTATTAATATCTATATTTAAAAATGACTGATTTTTTAAAACCACCTTATCATTTACAGTAATTCTTGATAAAATTCTTATATTTTTTTCATTTTTAAAGATTAATGCAATTATAGAATCATTTAAATTATATTTGTTTGTTATTTCTTTAAAATTATATTGCTCAATAAAATCATATTTTTCCTTAATTAAATTTAAATCTTCGAGATCTTCAGTAGGTAAAAGATATTCAATGAGATGGAAACTCTCATTATAATTATTCCATTGGTCAAAAAATTTATTATTAGAAAATATTAATAAATCCTCTTTATTTTCTTCAATTATTATTGGAATAAATAAAAATTTATTTTTAATAGGAATGGATGGAAAGATATTTTTTTTTTCTAAATAATTAAAAATATCTTTTTTATTAAAGGAAACTCCTAAATTTACATAATAAACTTCATTAATAAATTTCTCCTCTTTTATTGAAAAAGAATTAATCATTCCTTTAATTTGATTTAATTTTATATTATTAATTTTTTCACGATCAGATGAAATTGTAATTAATGAAATCAATTCAAAAAAAGCCTTCGTAAAACCTTCGTCTATCACCTTATTTTTATCAAAATTCATCTCAAAAGGCTTAGAAATTTCAATATTGTTTATACTAAAAGCTTTTGCTTCAGTTTTATCTGTGGAAAAAAAAAATAAAGTTAAAGATAGAAATACAAAAAAAATATATAAGATTTTTGAATATTTTTTTTTAAATCTAATTAACATACTTTATAATAGTGAATAAAAATCTGTTTACATATAAAAAAAGTGGTGTTGATATCAATGCTGCAGATAGATTTGTAAGATACATATCTGCTATCTCATCAAAAAAAAGGGGCAAAAAAAAGTTTAATAATATTGGTGGTTTTGGATCTATTAGCAATATACCTAATAATGTAAAAAATCCTAAAATAGTTGCTAGCACTGATGGTGTGGGTACTAAAATTGAAATTGCAAATTTAATTAATAAATACGATACAATTGGAATTGATTTAGTTGCAATGAGTGTAAATGATTTAATTGTCCAAGGCGCAAAACCTCTTTTCTTTTTAGACTATATATCTATTAACAAAATAGATTTAACTAAGTTAAAATCAATTATCAAAGGTATTTTAAAAGGATGCGATATCTCAAATTGTAATTTAGTTGGCGGTGAAACAGCTGAAATGCCTGGAACATACGAAAAAGGTAAATTTGATATAGCAGGTTTTGCGGTTGGAGTAGTTGATCAAAAAAAAATTTTAAATAAAAATAAAATAAAAAATAATGATTTAATTTTAGCTGTTCCTTCAAGTGGTCTTCATTCAAATGGTTATTCATTAGTAAGAAATATTATTAATAAAAAAAAAATTAATATACGTAAGAATAATTTTTTAAAAAAAGAATTAATAAAACCAACTAAAATTTATGTTAAAGAAATATTAAGTCTAATCGATAAAAAACTTCTTAATGGTTGTGCCAATATAACTGGTGGAGGGTTATCAGATAATATTAAAAGAATAATTCCTAACAAACTTTGTGCTGAAATTGATTTAAATAAAATTAATACCTTTAAAATTTTTAAATGGTTAAAAAGAAATAATATCGATGATAAAGAAATGTTAAAAACATTTAATTGTGGCGTAGGATTTTGTTTAATAGTAAACCCAAAAAATTTAAATAAAATAAATAGATACTTTTCTAAAAATTATAGACCCTATGTAATAGGAAAAATATCTAAAAGATTAAATAAAGTAAAATTAAATGGTAGAATTAATTGGTTCTAATAAAATAAAGACGGCTGTTTTTATTTCTGGAACAGGTAGTAATTTAAAAAATTTAATTAAATTTTCATTATTAAAAAAATCTCCAATCAAAATAAGTTTTATAGTATCAAATAATATTAAAGCGAAAGGTCTAAATTTTGCCAAAAAATATAAAATTAAAAAAAAAACTTATAATTTTAAAAATAAAAAACTTTCAGAAAAATTAATTCTTGGAGATTTAAAAAAAAATGAAATTAATCTAATATGCTTAGCTGGATTTATGAAAATCCTATCTGCAAAATTTATTAAAAAATTTAATGGCAATATTTTAAATATTCATCCTTCATTATTACCAAAATATAAGGGTTTAAATACACATGAAAGAGTAATAGAAAATAATGAAAGATTCTCTGGATGCACAGTTCATTATGTTAATTCTAGCCTAGACTCTGGTAAAATAATTTTGCAAAAAAAAATTTTGATATCAAAAAAAGATACACCTACTACTCTAAAAAAAAAGATATTAAAGCAAGAGCACATTTTATACCCAAAAGCTATAAATAAATTACTTGCTAATCTTTAAAAAAAAAATCAATTTCAATTTTGGCGTTTTCAACACTGTCAGACCCATGTACTGAATTTTTATCAATTGAAATTCCATATTTTTTTCTAATAGTACCATCTTTTGCATCTTTAGGGTTGGTAGCTCCCATTAATTCTCTATTACCAAGTACTGCGTTTTCTTTTCCAAGAACCATCACTACTATTGGACCTGATGAAAGATAAGCACATAAATCATTATAAAATGGCTTTGTTTCATGAATTTTATAGAAAACTTCAGCTTCTGATTTTTCTATTTGGATTTTTTTTTCCTTAACTATTTCAAATCCTTTTTCTTTAAACATTTGTTTAATTTCATTTTCTAAATTTCTTTCTACTGCGTCTGGTTTAATAATTGATAAAGTTTGCTCTATATTACTCATAATGATCTTCTATTAATTGATTTAATAATCTTACTCCATAACCCGTCGCGCCACCTGAATTTAATGCACCTCCATATTTTGAAAATGCCATTCCAGCAATGTCTAAATGAGCCCATGGTGTTTTATTTAAAATAAACCTTTGTAAAAATTGTGCAGCTGTTGTAGATCCAGCTCCTCCAACATAATTTATATTTTGCATATCAGCATTTTTAGAATTTATTAATTTATCAAAATTTTTATGTAAAGGCATTCTCCATAATTTTTCTTCAACTTTTTCACCTACTTCAAGTAATTGTTTTGATAATTTGTCATTGTTTGAAAAAAGTCCTGCATACTCAGAGCCTAAAGAAACTATAATTGCACCAGTTAAAGTTGCTAAATCAATCATAAATTTAGGTTTAAATTTTTTCTCAGTAAAAGTTAAAGCATCAGCTAAAACCAATCTACCTTCGGCATCAGTATTTAATACTTCAATTGTTTTGCCACTATAAGATTTAACAATATCTCCAGGTCTTTGAGCATTTCCACTTACCATATTTTCTACAAGTCCTACAACACCAACGGCATTAATTTTTGCTTTTCTTAATGCTAAGTTTTTCATTAAACCTACTACCACTGCTGATCCGGCCATATCATAAGTCATATCTTCCATAAATTTTGCTGGTTTAAGTGAGTACCCGCCTGTATCAAAACACACTCCTTTACCAACAAAAGCTAAAGGTTTGGAATTATTTTTTGCACCGTTCCATTCAATTGTTACAAGATATGATCCTCTTATACTTCCTTGCCCTACTCCAAGCAAAGCATTCATACCTAATTTTTTTAATTTTTTTTCATCATATATTTTTATATTTAAACCATGTTTCTTAAGAGATCTTAATCTTTTTACATACTCGTCTGGATGCAAAACATTTCCTGGCTCAGAAACTAAATCTCTAGCATAAAAAGTTCCTTCCTCTAAAGCTTTAAATTTTAATAGATTGTTAGCTGAAGGTTTATTCTTATTTCCAGATACATTTATAGTTATAAGTCTAGTGTCTTTTTTTGATTTATATTTGTTAAATTCATATGATTTTAATTTTAATCCATGAAGAAAATGTCCTGTAAAACTTTTATCTTTACTAATTATAGTATCGGAATTTATAAGGTATTCACTATTTTTTCCACAGTTTACACGTCCATAAAATTCTGCTCCTAAATTTTCTATATCAGAAGTTTTAATATTCTTTTTAATTGAAACTAAAACTATTTTTTTTTTTGAGCTAAGTTCAAAAACAAACAAATTTTTGCTCAAATCACTAGTTTTCAATAAGTCATTTATGTAAGAAAACTCAGAGTTAAATAGATGTTTTTTTAAAGGGTTTATATTAAATTTTTCATCTACAAATAAAACTAAGTTATTTGAAGGGTTTTTTGAGGTACTATTTTTATAATTAATTTTTATTGACATAATTATTGATAATTTTTTAACTAATATTATTTTTAAGCCTTATTTTTATTGACATTTTTAATAAATATGTACCTTAGGTTGTATTTAAATTGTAAACTAATAGTTGAAAATATATATGTATTATTTTGTCAGATTTCAATGAAAAAAATATTATTTAGGAAATTATTATCAGATTGTTTAGTCTTTTTTTTCATAAGTCTTTTTTCCACTAGTATTATTATTTGGGTATTTCAGGCTGTAAACTTTCTAGATATAATTGTTGAAGATGGACGAGATTATTTAGTTTATATTAATTTTTCATTACTAAATTTTCCAAAAATTTTAACCAAAGTAATTCCTTTTATCTTATTTTTTAGCTTTTTATATATCATCGCTAAATATGAAATAAAAAATGAATTAATCATTTTCTGGAATTTTGGAGTAAACAAAATTGAACTTGTTAATTTTTTTATAAAATTTTCAATTTTAATAATGATCATTCAAATATTGCTTACTGCATTAATTGTTCCTAAAACTCAAGATTTAGCAAGATCGTTCTTAAGAACTTCTTCAATTAATTTTTTTGAAAATTTTATTAAGCCTAAAGTCTTTAATGCAACTTTAAAAGGTTTAACAATTTACAGTGATTCAAAAGATAAAAATGGTAATTTAAAAGAAATATATCTCAAAAAAGGTTCAGAGAATAATTTTCAAATTACCTATGCAAAAAAAGGTGGTTTTAAAAAAATTGGAAATAATACATATTTAGAATTGTATTTAGGTGAAACTATAAGTGTAGTTAATGATAAAATTACAAGCTTTAAATTTTCTAAATCAGATTTTAATTTAACTAATTTTGATGATAACACTACTACTTACAAAAAAACACAAGAAGTAGCGACGATTGATCTAATAAAATGCTACCATAATTTAATGAATTTTAATTTTTTAAAAATAGAAAAAAATTTCAAAGTTGAAAATTGTAGAAAAGATAACATAAATAATATATTAAAAGAATTGTATAAAAGAATTATTATCCCTCTTTATATACCTGTCCTAATACTTATTTCTTTATTATTAATTACTAAATCTAAAGAAAATACAAATTATTTTAAACATCGTTTTTTAATTTTTTTAATGGGATTAAGTGCAATTATTATTTCAGAAATGACTATAAGATTTATAGATAATGATTTTTATAAAAATATAAAAATTTTTATAATACCAATTATTTTAATCATAAGTTTATATTCATTATTTTTATTTAAATTTAAATTTATAAAACATTAAAAATGAAAACATACACGCAATTTTTAATAAAAGTTTATTTAACATCTTTACTTAATGTTTTTTTTATATTTTTCAGTTTAATTCTTATTCTTAATTTACTAACAGAATTAGATTTTTTTAAAGGAATAGAAGTTAACTCCTTCTTGCCTCTATATTTATCTTTAATAAATACTCCAATGTTTGTTTTTGAAATGTTTCCATTTATATTTTTAATATCTACTCAATTTTTTTTTAATAATTTATTTCATAATAATGAATTGAATATATTTAAATATTCAGGACTTAAAAATTCAAAAATTTTTTCAATCCTCGCTATCACAACATTTTTTTTAGGTATTCTAATAATTTCAATTTATTATAATTTGTCATCTAATTTAAAAAATTTTTATTTAGGATTAAAATCAAATTATACCACTGATGATAAGTACCTCGCAGTAATTACAAATAATGGACTGTGGATTAAAGATATTCAAAATGAAAAAACATTAATGATTAATGCGGCTTCTGTAAATCAAAACGAACTTTTAGATGCTTATATTTCTGAATTTGACAAAAATTATGAGATAATCAGAAATATAAAAAGTAAAAAAATTGATATCTCCAAAAAAGAATGGATTATTCATAACGCTGAAATTTATGTTAAAAACAATAGGGAATTTGTAGGACTTCTTAATATTAAAACCAATTTTAACTATGAAATTATACAAAATTTATTTTCAAACTTGTCCTCTCTTTCAGTTTTAGAATTAATTGAAATGAGAGATAATTATAAAAGACTAAACTATTCACTTACAGAAATTGACCTTCAATTATTAAAGTTGATTTCTTTTCCATTATATTTTGTCTTAATGGCTATATTTTCAGGAATAATCATGATGAATACTAAAAATTTTAAAAGTAAAAATTTAAAAATTACAATTGGTCTTTTTTTATCTGTTTTAATATATTATATAAATAATTTTTTTTACGTTCTAGGAACCTCTGAAAAAATCAATATAATTAGCTCAGTTTTTATTCCATTATTGTTTTTTACTTTAATTAACTTCATATTTTTAAGAAATTTAAATGCTAAATAAAATTTTAATTCTTTTTGTAATAATTTTAAATAATTTTATTTTTTCAAATTCTTTTAGTGCTGATCAAATAAATTTTGATGTAACAGAAATAGAAATTCTTGATGGAGGTAAAAAAATTATAGGAAAAAAACGTGGTACAATAACAACAAATGATGGAATTACAATTAATGCTGATGAATTTGAATATGATAAAATTAATAATATTTTGAGTGCAAATGGTAATATTAAAATTGAAGATACAATAAATGATTATAATATTTTATCTGAGAACGTTATATATTTTAAAAATAGTGAAAAAATTAATATTAAAGGTAAATCAAATTCATTAATATATTCTAACTATAACTTTAAAACAAAAGATATAACTATTTTAAGAGACGAACTGATTATAAAATCAGACAAACCTGCAACAATCATAGATAAAAAAAATCAAACACTTTATGAAATAAGTAAATTTAGCTATTCACTTAAAGATGAAATATTAAAAGGTGAAAAAATTTTTATTAATACAAAATTTAATCAACCTTTTAGTGATAAATATTTTTTTAAAAGTGCTATCTTTAATTTAAAAGATCAAAGCTACATAGCTCAAGATATTAATATTGATTTAAAAAAAGATATTTTTGGTAATGAAGATAATGATCCAAGATTTAAAGGTGTATCTTCGTCTAGTAAAAAAGGTGTTACTATTATAGACAAAGGTGTTTTTACCAGTTGTAAAAAAAAAGACAAATGTCCTCCTTGGGTAGTTCAAGCAAAAAAAGTTACGTATGACAAGAATAAAAAACAAATAATATATGATGATGCTTTATTAAAAGTTTACGACATTCCTATAATGTATTTTCCAAAGTTTTTTCATCCTGGTCCAACAGTTAAAAGACAATCAGGTATTTTAATTCCACATATTAATAATTCAAATATTTTAGGGTCTTCATTACAAATACCTTACTTTCATGTTATATCAGACAACAAAGATTTAACCTTTAAACCGACAATCTTTGACAAAAGTATATTTATGTTTCAAAACGAATACAGACAACAGAATAAAAGATCATTTTTTATTGCAGATTTTAATATTACAGATGGATATAAATCTAAAAAAGAAGGAGAAAAAAATACCTTAACTCATTTATTTTCTAAATTTGAATCTGATTTAGATTTTGAAAACTTTATTGAAAGCTCATTAAATATTTCTGTTCAAAAAGTAAATAATGACACTTACCTAAAAATTTTTGACACAAATATTGTAGACACAAAGTTAAAGCCTGATAATTTTGACACTCTTACTTCGGGCATAGAATTAGATTTAGAACACGAAAAATTTGCATTTAATACTGGTTTCACTGCGTATGAAGATCTTTCCAAACAAAATAGTGATCGTTATCAGTTTATTTTACCTTATTACAATCTTTCAAAAAGTTTTTTCAATAATAATAATTTTGGCTCATTTGATTTCTTGTCACAGGGTGACAATATCTTAAAAGATACTAATAGTCTTAGATCAAGAATGATAAATAATTTAAATATCCAAAGTTATGATATTATTTCAAAAAATGGTTTTAAAAATAATTTTAATTATTATCTAAAAAATACAGTCACTGCAGGAAAAAATAATGCTGAATATGATTCAAGCCCACATATTAAATTAATGAATATATTTGAAATGCAATCAAGTTTTCCACTTATTAAGATGGATGATAATTATATTAATTATATAAACCCAAAATTGTCTTTACGATTTAATCCTTCTGAAATGAAGACTTCTTCAAATAAAAATAGAAAAATAAACAATGATAATATATTTAATATAGATAGATTGGGTTTAATAGACACACTCGAATCTGGTCAAAATCTAACTTTGGGAATAGATTACAAAAAAGAAAAATTAAACAATATTAACAAATATTTTGAAGTAAAACTTGGCACAGTATTAAGAGCAAAAGCAAATAATAATATACCAACAAATACTACTTTAGATCAAAAAAACTCAAACTATTTTGGTAAACTTACAAATAGTTTTAATGACAATTTTAGTTTAAATTATGAGTTTTCAGTTGATAACAACCTTAATAAACTTGAATACAACTCAATTGGTACAACTATTTCAAAAAATAATTTTGTTACAACATTTAATTATATTGAAGAAAATGGTGCAATTGGAAGTTCAAATATTTTGGAAAATACTACATCTTTTAATTTTGATGAACAAAATTTTTTATTATTTAGAACAAGAAAAAATAGAGAAATAGATTTAACTGAATATTATGATTTAATTTATGAATATAAAAATGATTGTTTAGTAGCAGGTATTAAATACAACAAGACTTATTATAATGATAGAGATTTAGAACCGACAGAAGATTTTATGTTTAGCATAACATTAATTCCTATGACATCTATTGAACAAAAAATTGTAAATTAATTTTATGAATATTGCAAATTTTTTAAAATTTATATTGATAATATTATTATTTTTAATTCATAATTTTAAAAATTTACAGGCTGTAGAAAATAAAATTTTATTTAAAATCGATAACGAAATAATTACAACAATTGATATTTACGAAGAAATAAAATTTTTAAAAGCATTTAATCCTGAAGTTAATAATCTAAGTGATAAAGAATTATTTGAAATTTCAAAAAATTCTATACTTAGAGATAAAATAAAAAAAATTGAAATATCAAACTATGTAGATGAAGTTAAAGTAATTGATGAATTTTTATTAAAATTAATTAAAAAAAAGTATTCAAAAATTGGTCTAAATTCAATAAATAATTTTGAAAATTATTTAAAAAATTATAATCTAAATATTGACCTAATAAAAGAAAAGTTTGCTATAGAATTAATTTGGAATGATTTAATTTTACAAAAATTTAGTTCTAAAATAATAATAGATAAAGATAAAATTAAAAAAGAAATTTTAAAAAATCCCAAAAAGACACAAAAAGAAATATTACTTTCAGAAATTGTTTTTAATGTTTCAAAAAAATCTGAATATAAAAAAAAATATGAAAAAATTCTTACGGATATAAAACAAACAGGATTTAAAAATGCAGCTTTAATACATAGTATTTCAAATACATCCTCTGTGGGTGGGTCTATTGGCTGGATAAAAGAAGACAATTTAAACAAAACTATAAAAGAAGAAATTTCAAATTTAGAAAAAGGTCAATATTCAAATCCAATATTAACTTCATCTGGTTTTCTTATAATAAAAATTGAAGATAAAAAAGAATATAAACTAGAATTTAATTTAAATGATAAGATTAATGAATTAATTCAATTTAAAAGAAATGAACAACTAAACCAATTTTCAAACATATATTTTAATAAAGTAAAAAAAAATTTAATATTTGATGATTTATAAACCAATAATTATAGTTGCTGGTGAACCAAATAGTATTTTTCTTGAAATTTTTTTTAAAGCATTAACTTATAAAAAGTTTAAAAGTCCAATTATTTTAATTGCATCTTTAAATTTATTAAAACTTCAAATGAAAAAACTAAATATAAAAAAAAATATTAAATTACTAAATTCCATTAAATTAAACGAATACAAATTAAATAATAAATCAATCAATTTAATTAATATAAACTATAATCCGCAAAAGCCTTTCGAGAACGTTTCTTCAAAATCTAATCATTATATTGAACAATCTTTCGAATTAGCTATTAAAATTTTACAAAAAAAAATAACAAACAAATTTATTAACGGACCTATTTCTAAAAAATTTTTTTTAAAAAAGAAGTTTTTAGGTATTACAGAATATTTATCTAATAAAACTAATACTAAAAATTTCGCAATGTTAATTTATAATAAAAACTTGTCAGTCTGTCCGATAACTACACACTTACCTTTAAAACAAGTTTCAAAAAAAATTAATAAAAAATTAATCATCCAAAAAATTAAATTAATCAATATTTTTTTTAAAAAATATATTAGAAAAAAACCTAAAATTGCAATAACAGGATTAAACCCACATTGTGAAACAATTGATTCATTTAATGAAGATCAAAAAATATTAAAACCTACAATAAAACATTTATCTAAATTAAAATATAAAGTATCAGGACCTTTTGCTGCAGATACAATTTTTTTAAAAAAAAATAGAAAAAAATATGATGTAATTGTAGGAATGTATCATGATCAAGTATTAACACCTATTAAAACTTTATTTGAATATGATGCTATTAATATTACTTTGGGTCTTCCATTTATTAGAATTTCTCCAGACCATGGCCCAAATGAAAAAATGCTTGGTAAAAATTTATCAAATCCATTAAGTTTAATAAAAGCAATAACATTTTTAGAATCTCAAAAGTGATTAAAGCAAAAAAAAGTTTGGGTCAAAACTTTTTAACAGATCAAAATATACTTAAAAAAATAGTTGAGATAACAAAAATTAGCAATCAATCAATTCTTGAAGTAGGACCTGGAACTGGAAATCTAACTTCATATATTTTAAAAAATAATCCTAAAAAAATATTTGTTATAGAAAAAGATGAAAATTTAGCATCTTTTTTAGCTGATGAATTTAAAGATAAAATAATAATTATTAATAAAGATATTTTAAAAGTTAATGAAAAAAACCTTGATAAAGAAAAGTTAATTGTTTTTGGAAATCTTCCTTACAATATCTCAACTGAAATATTATGTAAATGGATATTAAATTTAGATAGTAATTATTTTTGGTTTAACTGCTTAATTTTAATGTTTCAAAAAGAAGTTGCGGACAGAATTATTTCAAATTTTAATTCATCTAAATATGGAAGATTATCAATATTAGCTAATTGGAAATTAAATATAGAAAAAATTTGTGATATCAAATCAAATAGTTTTTCTCCAAGACCAAAAGTTAGTAGTTCTTTATTACTTTTTAAACCAAAAAAAGTTTTTTATGCTATCAAAAATCCAAAAAATTTAGAAAAAATAACTAGAGTTTTTTTTAGTCAACGCAGAAAAATGTTAAAAAAACCATATAATCAAATGTTTAATGGTAATTTAGAAATTATAAACAAATTAAAAATCAATTTAAATTTAAGGCCTCAGAATTTAAATTTTGATACTTATTACAAATTGACAAAAGAATATGAAAAATTAAGATGTTAACTTTTCAACATGACTTCTAATAAAATTTTTATCATAATCTTTTGAACTATTATTTATCTCTGCTTCTATCAAATTATAAATTTTAGAATAACAGTTATCTAAATTATCATTAACCACTACATAGTCATAATTAATCCAACGCAATACATCATGACCAAACTGTTTCATTCTTTCTTCAACAATTAACTTATCTTTCATATCTCTACTAGACAATCTTTCAAATAAAACTTTTTTGCTCGGTGGTAAGATAAAAAAAGTGATTAATTTATAATCTAGTTTTTTATTCTTTATTTGCTCTGCACCTTGCCAATCAATATCAAATAAAACATTTTTTCCTTTATTTAAATTATTAATTACAGGAGTTTTTGTTGATCCATAAAAATTATTAAAAACTTTAGCATATTCTAAAAACTCTTGATTTTTTATAAGTCTTTTAAATTCAACCTCATCTACAAAATAGTAATTTTTATTTGGAATTTCATTAGCTCTAGGTTTTCTAGTTGTATGAGAAATAGATATTTCAAAATTGACTAATTTGGATAATAAACTAACCAATGTAGTTTTACCAGCTCCAGACGGAGAGGATAAAATAATCATTACCCCATCATTCTCTCTGGGCATCAAAAAAATTAATTTGCTTTTCCTTCAATAAACTTCACAGCATCACCAACTGTTAAAATTTTCTCAGCTTCACTATCAGAAATTTCTGAACCAAATTCCTCTTCAAAAGCCATTACTAATTCAACTGTATCTAAACTATCAGCTCCTAAATCATCTATGAAGCTAGACTCTTCAGTTACTTTGGTCTCATCAATACCTAAATGATCTGCTACTATCTTTTTTACTTTGCTTGAAACATCTTCTGACATATTGATCCTTTTTGTTTTAAATTCTTAATAGTTTAAAAACTTGTTTTGTCAAGCCATATACATGCCCCCATTAACATGTATTGTTTCCCCATTAATATAATCCGATTGATCTGAGGCTAAAAAAAGAACTGCATTAGCAATATCATCTGGTTCACCTAATCTTGCTGAGGGTATTTTGGATATTATAACTTCTTTAAATTTTTCATCTATCTTATCAGTCATAGCTGTTTTGATAAAACCAGGTGAAATACAATTAATATTGATATTCTTTTTAGCATATTCTGTTGCCAAACTTTTTGACATTGCAACTATCCCAGCCTTAGATGCTGTATAATTAGCTTGCCCTAAATTACCTGTATGACCTACAACTGAAGTAATATTTATAATTTTTCCTGATTTATTTTTGAGCATTTTTTTAATTGCAAATTTGGTCATTAAAAATGTTGAGGTTAAGTTTATATCGATAACTTTTTTCCATTCCTCTAAACTCATTCTAATTGCTAAATTATCTTGAGTTATCCCTGCATTGTTGACTATGCAATCTAAACCTCCGTCCAGTTCTTTTGTTGCATTTTCAATAAATTCCTCAATTTTATTACTTTGCGAAATATCAAATTTTAAAATTTTAACATTTTTAAATTTAGATTTTAATTTTTCAAGTTTTTCTATTTTAGTTCCGGTTGCTAATATATTCGCGCCACAATCATTAAGTCTTTTAATTATTGAATTACCTATTCCTCCTGATGCGCCAGTTACAATAATTTTTTTATCTTTTAAATTGTTCATATTTTTAAATCTTTTATATCACTCTCATTATTTATTGTATTAATTTTTACATTCTTATCTATTCTTTTAACTAAGCCTGACAATACTTTTCCTGGTCCTATTTCAATAAATTGCTTAATACCTTTATTAATCATGTTAATAACACTTTCTCTCCATCTTACCCTATTTTCAATTTGATCAATTAGTAATTTTTTTAATTCTTCTTTATTTGAAATTTCATCTGCTGTTACATTTGAAATTAATATATTTTTTGAATCTTGAAAATTAGCTTTTTCAATTTCTTTTTTCATCACGTCTGTTGCTTTATTCATAAGCTGACAATGAAATGGAGCACTTACAGGTAATTTTATATTTTTAATATTCTTTGATTTCAAAACTTCAATTAATTTAACTAAATCAGTATTTTTTCCACTTAATACAATTTGACCTTGTGAATTATCATTAGCTATTTGAACTAAAAAGTTATTTTGATTTTCTTTTAAAATATCTTCTATAATTTCAACTGTTGAACCCAATACTGCCAGCATCCCTCCTTCTCTTTTTGGAACTGCATTTTGCATTGCATCTCCTCTAATTCTTAAAAGCTTAATAGTATCTGAAAAATTTAAATAATTTGCAGATGATAAAGCAGAATATTCTCCTAATGAATGTCCAGCAAAATATTTTGCTTGATTCAAGTCAATATTAAATTCTTTTTTAACAACTTGAAATATAGAATAGCTGATTAAAAATATTGCTGGTTGAGTATTAATAGTAAGATCCAACTCTTCCTTAGGACCTTCCATAATAATTTTTGATAAAGAAATTCCTAATGTTTCATCCGCTTCTTTAAACAATTCTTTAACTAAATTATATTTTTCAAAAAAATCTTTTCCCATGCCAACTATTTGAGATCCTTGTCCTGGAAAAATTACTGAAAACATCTAAAAAAACCTATTTTTTTTGTCCTTTTTGCTATTGTAATTAAAGATTTATAATAGTATATCCTCATTTTTTATTAAATAACTTTAATGAATTTATACGAGCATACAATTATAGCAAGACAAGACACTTCTCCAAGTGAAATCAAACAATTAACTGAAAAATATTCCAAAATTGTAAAAAAAAATGAAGGCGAGATTGTTAAAACAGAAAATTGGGGTCTTTTAAATCTTTCTTACTTAATAAAAAAAAATAAAAAAGGAAGCTATATTCATTTTAAAATTAAAGGCAAAGGCAATGTTGTAGATGCATTAGAAAAAAATGAAGCAATTGATAAAAAATTATTAAGATATTTAACTGTAAAAGTTAAAGAATTTGATCTTGATACAAATTACTTTTCAAAAAAAGACGAAAATGAAAAAAAAGAAAGTATTAAAAATTAAATATGCCCAAAAGACAAACTGGAAATAAAAAAGGTAAGCAAAGCAATTTTGCAAAATTGAGTATATTTCAACCAAACAAATATAAATTTAAAAGAAGTTGTCCTCTGTCAATTAAAGGAGCTCCAAAAATTGATTATAAAAATATAAAATTACTAAAAAAATATATTTCTGAAAATGGTAAAATTTTACCTTCAAGAATAACAAATGTAAGTCAAAAAAAACAAAGAGAATTATCTTTATCAATAAAAAGAGCTAGAAATCTAGCATTATTATAAAATGAAAGTAATCTTATTAGAGAATCTAAAAAAAATTGGATCGATTGGGGAAATAATAGATGTTAAAAGAGGTTTTGCTAGAAACTTTTTAATTGCTAATAAGAAAGCTTTATATGCCTCTAAAGAAAATATCATTCAAGTTGAAAAAATTAAAACTCAACTTTCAAAAAAAGATAATGAAAAAAAGCTAGAAGCTAAAAAAATAGCAGAAAAAATTAACAAAAAAGAATTTAATGTTAAAAAGCTAAGTACTGAAAATAAAGAATTATATGGTTCAGTTAAACCAACTGAAATTTCAAAGATTATTAAAGAAAGAGAACAGCTAGATATCAAGCCATCAATGATACAACCTGTTAAAGAAATTAAATCTCTAGGAAAATTCAAAGTAAAAATCTCTTTACATTCAGAAATTGATGCAGAAATACTAATTATAGTTGAGTCAGCCGAAACCATTCAATAATTATACAATTTTTTCCCCAATAGTTTTTTTAAATTCATTTTAATTTTTATTCTTATAAATTTGGATAATGGAAAATAATTTAAGCATTGTTAAAGATAAATTTAAAGAATTGCCTAATAACATTGAAGCAGAACAAGCTGTTATTGGCTCCATACTTGTAACTAATGAAATTTTTGACGAAATAAACACTATTATTTCAAGTGCTAATTTTTATGATCCTATGCACCAAAAAAATTTTTGGAGCAATTGAAAATTTAATTTTTAAAGGAATGTTAGCTAATCCAATTACTTTAAAAAATTACTTTGAAGATGAAAAAGATGAATTAAATGTTCCGGAATATTTAGTTAAAATTACAAAATTTTCTACTTCTGCAAGGCAAGCAATTGAATACTCAAGAATAATTTACGATATGTTTGTTAGAAGAGAATTAATAAAAATTTCAGAACAAACTATCGATACTGCAAAATTAAATGATCTTGATACTAACGGTCAAACTATAATTGAAAACTCTGAAAGACTATTATTTGATTTAGCAGAAAAAGGTTCTTTCAATTCATCTTTAATTAAATTTGATGAAGCAGTGAAACAAACTATTGAAATGGCTTCAGCAGCTTACAAAAATGAAGAAGGAATAGTTGGGGTTCCTACAGGTTTACGAGATTTAGATGATAAATTGGGTGGTCTTCATCAATCAGATTTAATAATTATAGCTGGACGTCCTTCAATGGGAAAAACATCTCTTGCAACAAATATTGCTTTCAATGCTGCTCAAAAATTACAAGATAGTGGAAAAAAATCTACTATAGCTTTCTTTTCACTTGAGATGTCTTCTGAACAACTATCTACTAGAATTCTAGCTGAACAAGCAAGAATTAGATCAAATGATATCAGAAGAGGAAAAATTTCAGATGAACAATTTGATAAATTTATTGAAACGTCAAAAAATATTTCTGAGTTGCCATTATATATTGATGAAACTCCAGCATTAAGTATTGCTGCAATGAGTAATAGAGCTAGGAGAATAAAAAGATTATTTGGTCTAGATATGATCGTTGTTGATTATATCCAGCTAATGAGAGGAGCTTCATTTAATAAAGATGGTAGAGTTCAAGAAATTTCACAAATTACTCAAGGGCTAAAAGCTATCGCTAAAGAATTATCTATTCCTGTTTTAGCTTTATCTCAACTTTCTAGACAAGTAGAACAAAGGGATGATCATAAGCCATTATTATCTGATTTAAGAGAATCGGGCTCAATTGAACAAGATGCAGACGTAGTAATGTTTGTGTATAGAGAAGGTTATTATTTACAAAGAAAAGAACCTAGAGAAGCAACGGTCGAACATGCGGAGTGGCAAGCTAAAATGAATGAGGTAGCTCATTTGGCTGAAATAATTATCGGAAAACAAAGGCATGGCCCTGTTGGTAAAGTAATTCTCGAATTTGAGGAACAATTTACCAAATTTAAAGATACTCAATTAAGTTAAATTCAAATATAAATGGGTAAGATGTTCGCCCAGTTTTATCAAAATATAATACTTAAAAATCCAAGGTCCATTTTTGTAATATTATTAATTGTTTTATTAAGTTTTGGATATTATTCAAAAGATTTTAGGCTAGATGCCTCTTCTGAGACTTTGTTAATTGAAGGCGACCCTGATCTTAAATACCTTAAAGAAATAACAAAAAGATATGGTTCTAAAGAATTTTTAATTTTGACCTACACTCCTAATGAAGGAATGATTTCAGATAACTCAATTAACAATCTTTTAAGTTTAAAGTATAAAATTCAAAGTTTAAATTGGGTACATAGTGTTATTACTCTTTTAGATATACCTTTATTAAGTAATTCTGATGCACCCTTACAAAAACGGCTTAAAAGCTTTAAAACACTAAAAGATGATGATGTTGATAGAGCAAGAGGTTTTGATGAAATTGTAAGCAGTCCAGTCTTTAGAAATTTTGTAATCAGTGAAGATGGAAAAACAAGCGGAATTATTATTAATATCAAAAAAAATGATGAGCTAAAAGATATCGGAAATAAATCAAAAGAAGAAATTGAAAATTACAAAGATTTTATTAAGAAGAAAAATCATCAAAATATTCTTGAAATAAGAGATGTTATCAAAAGTTATGAAAATATTGGCAAAATACATTTGGGAGGAATACCTATGATTGCTGATGACATGATGTCATTTATAAAAAATGATATCATTGTCTTTGGTATAGGAGTTTTTTTATTTATTATTAGTACATTGTGGTTTGTATTTAGAAAATTAATTTGGATTATAGTTCCAATTAGTAGTTGTTTTTTTTCTGTAATAATTATGATGGGACTACTTGGTTTATTAGGTTGGAAAGTAACCGTTATTTCCTCAAACTTTATTGCTCTAATGTTAATTTTAACAATGGCAATGAACATTCATATGAGCACTAGGTTTTTACAACTAAAAGAAAATCATCCTAATATGAAAATTTTAGAATTAATTACTTTAACTACAGCTAAAATGTTTTGGCCAATTCTATACACTGTTTTAACAACTATTATTGCTTTTCTTTCTTTAATTTTTAGTGAAATAAAACCTATTATTGATTTTGGTTGGATGATGACCTTAGGACTTATAACTTCATTCATTATAACTTTTACCCTGCTCCCTGCTCTAATCAGCTTTGTACCTAAAGAAAATATATCCTTAAAAGAATATAAAAATTCTGTAATTACTTCTTTTTTTGCAAAGATATCTCAAAATAATCATAAAATAATTTTTATTATTACTACTATAGTAATAATTTTAAGTTTAATTGGCATTAGTCGTCTTAAAGTTGAAAATAGTTTTATAAATTATTTTAGTAAAAAAACTGAAATTTATAAAGGAATGAAACTTATAGATGAAAAACTTGGAGGAACCACGCCTCTTGAAGTTATTTTAAAATTTCCAAAAAAAGAAAAATCAAAAACAGATGATGAATTTGAGGATTGGGAAGACGAAAATGAAGATGACAATGAAAAATACTGGTTTACAAAAGATAAAGTTGATAAAATTTCATCAGTACATAATTATCTTGATGGTTTGCCTCAAGTCGGAAAGGTTTTATCATTTTCATCAATTATCGATGTAGCAACATTACTTAATAACAATAAACCATTAGGCACTTTAGAAATGGGTGTCCTATATTCTAAAATACCAGAAAGTATTAAAACAGAAATTATTGATCCTTATATATCTATTAAAGATAATGAGGCGCGGATTAACCTTAGAATAATAGACTCCCAAGAAGATTTAAGAAGAAATGAGTTAATTAAAAAAATAAATTATGATTTAAAAAATAAAATTGGACTAAATGAAAATGAATTTAAACTTGCTGGTGTTTTAATTTTATTCAATAATTTACTTCAAAGCCTTTTTAAATCTCAAATTCTAACTTTGGGTTTAGTAATGATCGGTATATTTGCAATGTTTATAATACTTTTTAAAAATATTAAATTATCTTTAATTGGCGTAGTACCAAATTTTATTGCAGCTTTTTTTATATTGGGAGTTATTGGATTACTTGGAATCCCATTAGATATGATGACCATTACTATCGCAGCAATTACAATTGGAATTGCTGTTGATAACAGTATTCATTACATCTATAGATTTAAAGAAGAGTTTAATAATTCAAATGATTATAATAAAACTCTTAACTTGTGCCATTCAACTGTAGGTAAAGCAATTTTAAATACTTCTATTACAATTGTTTTTGGTTTTTCAATATTAGTTTTATCTAAGTTTATACCCACAATTTATTTTGGAATTTTTACAGGTCTTGCAATGTTATTAGCTATGATATCAGTTTTAACTCTACTTCCGTCATTGATTTTAATAGTAAAACCTTTTGGAAAATAAATTTAAATGATTGAGATCTTAAAAGAATTTTACAATTCAATATCTATTATAGATTTGATTTATTTAATTATTACTATCTTATCTTTATTCAAATGCTACAGTAAAGGCTTTGTGTTAAGCATTCTTTCTATGGCCAAATGGTTGTTAGCCTATATAGTTACCTTGATCATTTTTCCAAGAATAAAACCTTATGTTAAAAATATTATTGATAACGAATATGTTTTAGATGTAACTCTTGGTATTATAATATTTATAATTATAATTTTTTTAATTTTACTTATTAGCAAAGGAATAAGTAAAGCTATCAATTATACCGGTCTTGGGAGTTTAGATTCTGTTTTTGGATTCTTTTTTGGATTTATTAGATCTTATATTATCTCAGTTTGTATATTTTCAGCAATACATATTGTCTATAACTTCGATAAATGGCCATTAAATTTAAATAAATCATACATCTTTCCATATTTAGAAAAAGGTAGTAATTATTTATTAAAAGAGTTTCCTAATGAAAAAACATATCAAAATTCTAAAGAAAAAATTAAAGAACTTTGACCCTAAATTAAAAGAAGAATGTGGAATATTTGGTATAAGTAATAATAAAGATGCTTCTGCATTAACTGCTCTTGGGCTTCATGCTCTACAACATCGTGGCCAAGAAGGCTGTGGAATAGTTACTTTTGATGGCAAACAGTATTATTCAGAAAAAAGATTTGGATTAGTTGGTGATAATTTTAATAAAGAAAAAGTACTTAAAAATCTTCTAGGAAATTATGCTATTGGACATAATCGATATAGTACTACTGGTGAAAATACTTTAAGAAATATTCAGCCTTTTTTTGCTGATACCAATGCCGGAGGTATTGGTGTGGCACACAATGGAAACTTAACAAATTCAATTTCACTAAGAAATAAATTAGTTAAAGATGGAGCGATTTTTTACACAACATCTGATACAGAAACAATTATCCAACTAATTGCTAAATCTAAAAGAATAAAAACAATAGATAAAATTATTGATGCTATTTTTCAAATACAAGGTGGTTATGCTCTAGTAATGCTTACACAAGCTTCTTTAATTGGAGTAAGAGACCCGTTTGGTATCAGACCATTAATAATTGGAAAATTAAAAAATAGTTATATTTTAGCATCAGAAACATGCGCTTTAGATATAATTGGTGCAAAATTTATTAGAGAAGTAGAAAATGGAGAAATTGTTTTAATTGAAAACGATCAACTAAAAAGTATTAAACCATTTCCTCCTAAAAAAGTTAGGCCATGTGTTTTTGAATATATATATTTTTCAAGACCAGACAGTGTCTTAAATGGCAAAACTGCTTATGAACACAGAAAAAATCTTGGTATTGAGCTTGCAAAAGAAAACGACATAAACGCTGATATAATTGTACCTGTTCCAGATTCGGGTAACGCAGCTGCACTTGGTTTTGCACAATATTTGGGTAAGAATTTTGAATTGGGACTTATTCGTAATCATTATGTTGGAAGAACTTTTATTGAACCTAGTCAAAAAATCAGAAACTTGGGAGTAAAGTTAAAATTAAATGCTAATCAATCAACAATTAAAGATAAAAAAATAATTTTAATTGATGACTCGTTAGTAAGAGGAACTACTTCTCATAAAATAGTTAAAATGTTATATGATGCTGGAGCTAAAGAAGTTCATGTAAAGATTGCTTGTCCTGAAATTAAATATCCAGATTTTTATGGCGTAGATACACCGACTAAAAAAGAATTACTTGCAGCAAATAAAACAAATTATGAAATTTGTGAATATATAGGAGCCAAATCTTTAAAATTTTTAACTTTAGAAGGACTTTATAAAGCAATAGGATTTGATAAAAGAAATGAAAATTATCCTCAACT
>CACFTS010000009.1 GCA_902569285.1 uncultured Pelagibacteraceae bacterium
TTTATTATTATTAATTAAAATAAAATAAGTATTTTCATTTGGTTCTTCGAGAATTTTCAATAAGGCATTAATAGAATTTATGTTTAGATATTCAATATTATCGATTAAAATAAACCTTGGTTTAGAATTTAATGATGATTTATTTAAATTATTAATTAAATTTCTGATTTGGTCTATGTCAATTTTTTTTTTTTTTGAATTAATATCTATCAAATTAAAATTTGGATGGGATCCATTTTGTATTAATTTAAAAGATTTATTTTTTTGATTAATAGTTAAATTTTCCAGATTATAAGAAAATTCTTCATTTTGAGATAATATAAAATTAATCAAATGATAAGAAAGTGTACATTTGCCAATACTTTTTTGACCAGATAATAAAATCTTATTCGGAAGCTTTTTGTTATTATATAATTTTACGAATTCATAAAATTGATCTTCTAGACCATAAAGATCAGTTTGGTTATTAGCGCTTAAATTCATTTAATTAGTTTGTCTATTTTATTAATTATGATTTTCTTATTTAATTTAATTGATAAGTTTGAATTTATAATTAGATAAGTACTTTTTTTCCTTTTTGCAATTTTTAAAAAACCATTTTGAACTTTTTTATAAAAGTTATTTTTAAATTTATCATATCTATTCAATGTTTTTCTTTGATGTAATCTTCTTTTCATATTATTTTTGCTAACAATATTTAAAAATGTAAAATCTACTTTGAAATTTTTTACCAAATAATTATTAATCTTTTTTAAAATAGTTAAATTTATACCCATTCCATAATGTTGATATGCTATTGTAGAATCTGTAAACCTATCTAATAAAATGATTTTTTTTTTATAAAATTTTTTTAAATATTCAATATTTTCACTTCTTGCAGCAAGATAAAGTAATAAATCAGTATTTTTCTTAAAATTTGATTTATTATTAAGTATCAATTTTCTAATTTTTTCAGAATTTTTACTACCACCTGGTTCTCTCAATTTAACATGACTTATCTTTTTTTTTTTAAGATAATTAGAAATATGATTAATATGAAAAGTTTTTCCACTTCCCTCAATACCTTCAAAAGCTATAACAACTTTTTTAGACATCGCCCCAGATTAGATAATTTAAAGACTTCAATAATCTAGAAAAAATGTTGACTTTTTTTACTTCTGTTAAAGATAAAAGTTCATATTCACCAATTAAATTTTGATCATAAATAATTTTTAATTTTGCTACGATTTGATCCTTTTTAATAGGTGCTTCTATTGGCCCATCATAAATCATTTTCACTTTAAGTAATTTTTTTTGACCTTTTTTGATAGTTTTATAAATATTTTCTTTTGAATAAACTTTAACAACATTTTTTTTTCCAAGCCAGATATCAACACTACTAAAAGGCTGTTTTGATTTTGTAATTTCAATTAAATCAAAATTTGTAAGTCCATAAGTCAAAAGTTTAGAGCTTTCTTTTGATCTTATGTTTTTTGTCTCAAATCCACTTCCTACAGCAACTAACCTTCTTCCATTCTTTTCTAAAGATGACGCCAATGAATATCTTTCTACAGCTAAGTAACCTGTTTTAATACCATCAGCTCCAAGATTTTTATATAAGAGTGGATTTCTATTACCTTGAGTAATAGGATCACCTCCTGTTCTATCCCAAGTAAATTCTTTTTCACTAAACCATTTATAATATTCGGGATGATTTTTGATTAAATAATTAGACATAATCATAATATCTTTAACTGTTGAGTAATTATCTGGATCATTAATACCTGACGAATTGGCAAAGTTAGTATTTAACATTCCAAGTTCTTTTGCTTTAGAAGTCATCATAATAGCAAATTCTTCTTCAGTGCCGGCAATCCCCTCTGCTAAAGCAATGCAGGCATCATTACCCGAAGCAACAATTATTCCTTTAAGTAAATTTTCTACAGATACTTCATCACCAATCATTACAAACATTGAAGAATATCCCGATGTAGATAATCTCCAAGCTTTTTCAGAAATTATAAATTTTTCATTTAACCTTAAATCTCCTGATTCAATTAAATCGAAAGCGATGATAGATGTCATAATTTTCGTCATAGAAGCTGGGTATATAGATCTATCGGGTTCTTTTTCATATAAAATTTCACCCGATAAAAAATCTTGTAAAATTGCAGTTCTAGCTTTGATATTTATATTTCCATAAGAAGAAGTAAAAAAAAATAAATTTACAAAAACAAATATTATTAATTTTTTAAACATTTTTTAATATCTCTAAATTTTCAAAATTAAATAAATTCATATTTTCAAATGTGTCTTTTAGACTTTTTATATCATTAAAAGGTCCTATTAATAGTCTATATTTTGTTTTTGATAATTCAATTATTTTTAAATTCTTTATTGAAGCTTCTTTTTTAATTTTAGCTAACATAATTTTAGCTGTATCTTTGTAATAAAAATCTGCCACTTTAATCGAATAAGAAAAAACTTTATTTTTAATAATTTTTTTCTTTGATTTTTTGAGATTAAGATCATTAATTTGAATACCATCTATAGGTGCTTTTTCAGCAACTTTACTTTCTTCTTCGAAAGTTTTTGCTTTTTTAGCAACAAATGTAGAATCCTTAGAAATTAAAACTATGCTTACATATGGTTCAGATTTATCCAAAACTAAAATTTCAGCAATTCTGGAACTCAAAACTGAATTATAAAAATTAGAAAATTTGACTTTATTAGATTTTACTTCTGCTATTAAAGAAATTCCATTTTCAGGATTAGTAATTTTAACCATTGATTTTTTTTTTAAAGTTTTGTGATAAATATTCAAAGATCTTGCGTCAATTTTCTTTATATCTTTTAAATCATCATTATAAATCAAAGCAAAACCAGCATTTTTATATTTATTTTCAATTTCAAAGATTAATTTTTTATTTTTATTATCGCTAGATAGTTCACAACCATAAATAAAAAAAGTAAAAAAAATAATTAATATTAACTTATAATTCATTTTTAATTTTATCCTTTAAAGTACAAACCGCTAAAGCAAATCTTAATGAACGATTCCATTTTAATATTATTTCATAATTATCAAAAACTATATATGCTGGATTGAGTTTATTTGGATTTTCAACAATTTCTTTATCTGGTGTAATAATTGCTACTTTTGAATTTTCATCTAAAGACTTTAAAATTTCTTTATTTTTAATAAATTTTTTAAAATATTTTAATTTTTTTTTATGCATTAGTTTTTTTGCAGAAAAATTTAAATATTTTTCAGGAATATTATCACTTAAATTTATCTTATAAAAACATGATGATTTTTTATTCCATCCCATATTGTTAAGATAATTGGCCGCTGAAGCGTATGCATCATGTGTGTTTTTAAGATCAATATAATCATTTTTATCAAAATCAATAGCATGATTTTTAATAGTTGATGGCATAAACTGAAAAAAACCAAATGCTCCTGCCCAAGAACCATAAAGAGTTTTATAATCTATCTGATTTGTGTCTATTAATTTTAATAATATTAAAAGTTCATTTGTAAAAAATTCAGATCTTCTTTGATCAAAACTTAATGTTGCAAGAGAAGATAATATATCCATTTTACCAACATAAGTTCCATAATTTGTTTCTATTCCCATCAATGCTAAAAGCAATTCTTTTTCAATATTATATTTTTTTTCTACAGAATTAATTAAATCAGATTCTTGATTATAAAACTTAAGTCCTTTTTTTACTTTATTATCTGAAGATCTTTTTGAAATATAAGTTTTTGTATCTTCATAAAATTCTGGTTGAAATCTATCATATTCAATAACTTTAGGTAAAAATTTAACATTAGGTATAGTTAAATTAAAAGTTTTTTCTGAAATGTTTTTTTTTAGAACTTTAATTTTAAATTGTTTTTTCCAATTTTCAAAATTTAAATTATTATCAGCAAAAGTATTAGATATAGAAAAAATTATAATTAAAAAAAAAATACTAATTTGTTTCATAAAGATCTTTTAAATATATAATTACAGCAATCCAAATAATAATAAAACTTACAAATTTTACTAAAGAAAACTCCTCATTATAATAAAAATAACCTAAAATAAACTGCAATGTGGGTGTAATATAAAAGATCATTCCTGTCGGTCCCAAACCAATTAACTCAACTCCTCTAACATACAAAAATAAGGGAATCACTGTCATTGGACCTGCTAAAATCAAAAATAAACTAAATACAGGATTTAATAAATTAAAATCATTTAATCCATTTTTTACTATTAAATAAAAAATAACTAATGCAAAAGGAAAAATAAATAAACTTTCAATCAAAAGTCCTATGTCAGTATCTACGTTTATTTTTTTTCTAACAAGATTATATAAAGACCAACTTAGAGCAACAATTAGACCAACCCATGGTAAACTTTTTAAGTTAAAAAACATTAAAATTAAAATTGAAATAAAAACTAAAATAATTGAAAAAATTCTTTTCTTATTTAAATCTTCCTTAAAAAAAATATATCCTAACAAAACGCTTATAATTGGCATTATAAAGTAACCAAAACTTGCATCGATTATTCGTTCTGTTGCAACAGCATAAATCCAAATAGCCCAATTTATAAAAATTAAAAGTCCTGAAATAAATAAATAAATTAAGTTTTTTTTATTTGAAACTATATGCAAAAATATTTTCCATTTTGAAAGAAACGTAGTAGTTAAAATCAACATTACAGCTGTCCATAAACATCTGTGGACAACTAATTCAATATGACCAATAAAAGAAACATATTGGAAATATAATACTCCAAGAAAGCCCCACCAAAAAGATCCTATAGAAGTTAATAATAAACCTTTGTTAAAATCTTTTTTCATAGATAGTTTTAAGAATTAAATAATACTTATGTTAAATAGACTATTTTATTGTTGAATTAAATATTTTTAATTATAAAAGCTTTTAAATGGAGAGATGGCTGAGCGGTTGAAAGCACCGGTCTTGAAAACCGGCAAAGGGGCAACTCTTTCCTGGGTTCGAATCCCAGTCTCTCCGCCATTATTATTCACTAATATATTTAAAGTTTTTAAAAAGCAAATTGATTTTGTTTTTCTTAAATTTTATATTCGTATTTAAACTGTTATAAAAATTATATAAGTTATCATCATCTAATTCTAATAGCATTTCTAAATCAATAAGATCATCATTACTTAATTTATTAATATATTTTTTTGTGAATGCACCTAAAAGTTTATCCATTTCTTTAGTGCCACGATAATTAGATCGATAAATAATTTTTTTTTTTAATTTCTCTATATCAAAATCCATTATTAGAATATATTAGCTGTTCATGAATAATAAAAGTACTTATAAATATCTATTGTCAGATTTATCAATTTTAAAAGGTGTTGGTGTTAAAACAACTACTTTACTTAAGAAAAAAAAAATAAATAATATTTTTGATTTATTGTGGAAACTACCAAAATCATACACTGATAGAACCTTATCATCAAAAATTAAGGATTTACGTATTGGAATAAATCAAACAGTTACCATAATTCCTCATAAATATTCCTTCCCTAGAGTAAAAAATTTACCAAATAGAGTTTTGTGTTCAGATGAAACTGGAGAATTAGATTGTATTTTTTTTAACAGCTATGAAGGTTATGTTAAAAAAATATTACCCATAGGTAAAGAAATAACAGTTAGTGGAAAAATTGGAAGATTTAGAGATAAATATCAATTAACAAATCCAAAATATATTTCTGAAGATTCTTCTTTAATAAAACAAAAACATAACACTTATTCTCTTACAGATGGTATTACAGAAAAAGTTTATAATAAAATTATTAACCAAATAATCGATAAATTACCAGTTTTAAGGGAATGGCATTCTAAAAATATCTTAAATAAATTTGATAATATAAGTTGGAATGACTCAATTAAGGAGTTGCATAAACCTGAAAATATAGGCAATTATAAAAAACAATTTTATCAAAGACTTGCTTATGATGAAATTTTTTCAACATTTTTAGTTAACTCTGAAATAAGAAAAAAAATTAAAAAAATTAAAAAAAAAAATAAAATATTAGATCTTAAAAAACAGAAAAAAATAATTAATAATCTAAATTTTACTCTAACAAATGATCAAATAAAAACTTTAAAAGAAATTAATACTGATTTATGCTCTTCGACTAAAATGTTTAGACTATTGCAGGGAGATGTGGGTAGTGGAAAAACAATAGTTTCATTATTATCTGCATTTAATACTATTCATTCTGGATTTCAAGTTGCTGTAATGGCTCCAACAGAAATTTTAGCAAGACAACATTTCAATCTTGCAAAAAAAATATATCCCAAAGATTTAAATATAAAATTAATTTCAGGAAAATTAGACTATAAAGAAAAAAAAGATATACTTAATAAATTATCAACACATAAAATTGACATTATTTTTGGTACTCATGCAATTTTTCAAAATAAAGTAATTTTCAAAAAACTTGGATTAATCATTATCGATGAACAACATAAATTTGGTGTAAACCAAAGAAAAAGATTGTCTGATAAAGGTGGTGATGATTGTGATGTTTTATTAATGACAGCAACACCAATACCCAGAACTTTAACAATGACAATGTATGGAGATATGGATATTTCAATTATCTGTGAAAAACCCACAAATCGAAAACCAATTAAAACATACAGTAAACTTGAAAATAAAATTGATGATATAATAAAATTTATAAAAAAAGAAATAAAGTCTGGAAATCAAATTTTTTGGGTCTGTCCATTAATTGAGGAATCTAAAAAATTGGATCATTCATCAGCAATAAAAAAATTTGAATATTTAAAAAAAATATTTCCTAACGATGTAACTTTACTTCATGGAAAAACTAAAATGGAAGAAAAAGAAAAAATTTTAAACAAATTTTTAAATAATGAGTTTAAAATTTTAGTTTCAACTACAATTATTGAAGTTGGTATAGATTTTCCAAATGCTAATACTATAATTATAGAAAATGCTAACAAATTTGGATTATCTCAATTACATCAATTAAGAGGTCGTGTTGGAAGAGGCGCTAAAGAGTCCACTTGCATTCTCATGTTTAAATCCAATCTAAGTGAAAATGCAAAAAAAAGAATAAATATTCTAAAAAATTCAAATGATGGTTTTAAAATATCTGAAGAAGATATGAAATTAAGAGGTTTTGGTGATATTTTGGGATTTAAACAAAGTGGTATTAAAAATTTTAAATTAGCTGACCCTATTCATAATATTGATCTTTTTCTTTTGGCTGAAAAAGAAATAAAAAGAATTGAAAATTCAAACGAGGATATAAGTAAATTCAAACCTCTTATTAAATTATATGATAGAGCTGATATAATTAATGATATAGCTTAATTTTTACCAGTTGATGTTCCGGCTGATACTATAAATTTAGATGCTTCTTCAAAAGTCATATTAAGATAAATAACATCATCAATAGGAAACATTAATAAAAAACCACTTGTTGGATTTGGTGTTGTGGGAACAAACACATTAATTAACTTTTGATTTGTTTTTTGTGCCATTTCACCTTTATTTTCTTTTGTAGCAAAACCAACAGCCCAAACACCTTTTCTTGGATATTCAACTAATACCACACTTTTTTTATCATTATCCTTTTTAGAAAATGTTTCAGTCATCTGAAGTATTGCTGAATAAATGGTTCTTAAAAAAGGAATTCTTTTAAATAAATCATCAATTAGTTTTAAAATTCTTTTACCTAAAAAAGATAAAGATAGACCCCCTACTATTGTTATAAGGATTATTGAAATTAATATTTCAATGCCAGGAATAGCATATGGTAAGTAGTTATTAGGATTTATATTTTCAGGAATTATTTTTGATGAAATTCCAATAAGAATTTTGCTAAGATATAATGTAAATCCAATTGGTATTAAGACAACCACACCTGTAATAAAATAATTTCTTAGTATAAGAGTTAATGATCTTTTTTTTTTCATTTTATCACTTAAAACTTGAGTAAATTATTGAAGAAATTAGATTTATAAATAAGAATAATGATTTTTTATTATTTAGATTCATATTAAAATATAATATCAATGATATTTAAAAATGAATAGAAGAAAATTCTTAACATATGTTGGTTGTAGCTGTTGCGGCTTCGCCCTCAATTCTTGTGCTACTGCACCAATCACTGAACGAAAACAATTAAAACTTGTTTCTGAAGCTAAATTGAATGCTCAAGCTGCTTCTATATATGAAAAAGTAAAAGAAAAAGAAAAAATGAGCAAAGATGAAAAAACCCTTAATGAAATAAAAGAAATTGGAAAAAAAATTGAATATTCTATTGGGGAATATTTTTATAGATCTAAATTAAATGACCCAACTGCAAATTTCGATTGGGAATATATTTTAATTGATAATAAAAAAGTGAGAAATGCATGGTGTATGCCTGGAGGAAAAATTGCAGTTTATACAGGTATACTTGATGTTACTAAAAACACTAATGGACTAGCTGCTGTAATGGGTCATGAAATAGCGCACGCTGTAGCCAAACATTCAGTTGAAAGAGCAAGTCGCAATGTTGCTACAAATGTTGTTCTACAAGTTACTGATATTTTGACTGGAGGTAAACTTTCAACTGTTAATAGAACAACAGGAATGAATACTGTTGGCTTATTAACACAGATGGGAATATTAAATCCTTTTAATAGAAAACAAGAAAGTGAAGCTGACTATCTTGGATTAATTTTTTCTTCTTTATCTGGTTATGATATTAGAGAAACTGTTAAAGTTTGGGAAAGAATGAAAGAATATAATAAAGGAAAAACTCCCCCAGAATTTATGAGTACCCATCCATCGCCTGATAATCGGATAAAAAAAATTAACGAATGGACAAATAAAATAATATTAGAATATCCACCTATTAAAAATATTTAAATTGTTGAGTAGCTCCTAATCATCACATCTTAGTTATTTAATCTTAATATTTATATTTATGTTTACCATAATTTTTTTTTATATCTTTTATCGTAGCCTTTATTGATTCTTTAGACTCAGGTAATAAATTGGTGTTATTAATAAGATCATCGTTATCAATTTCTTTAATCAAATTTAAATATTTAATAGCCATTTTATAATTTTTTTTTACACCTCGACCATTCGAATACATAAATATCATCTGTTCAATTGCTGGAATAAATTTAATATCAGCTGCAACTTTATAAAACTTAAATGCTTTTTTATTATCTTTTTTAATTCCATATTCATCATAAAAATCCATTTGATTGTCATAAATGCAACCTAGCTGGTATGATGCAGAAAAATCTCCTTTTTTTCCGGCTATTTCCATAAACTTAATACCTTTTTTAATATTTTTTTTTTTTAACAAACCATCCAAGTAAAATTTCTTTGCTAAAAGATAATAACTAGTAGATTGATATTTGTGTTTTTTTTTAATGCTTAAATTATGATATTTGTAACTTTCTTTAAGATTTACTGGAACACCATCTCCATTTAAATACATCATAGCTAAATTAAAATAGGCTTTACCAAAACCTTTTTTTGCTGACAATTTCCACCATTTCATTGCTTTAGTGTAATCAACGGGAAAGTCTTCACCAGCCCAATAATTAAAAGCAATTAGATGTTGTGACTCTGCATCACCTTTTTTTGCTTTTTTAATTAATTTATCAAGTTCAGTCATTAAATAAAACAAAAGTGGTGAGCCCTGATGGACTCGAACCATCGACCCATTCCTTAAAAGGGAATTGCTCTACCAACTGAGCTAAGGGCCCACATTCATTAGATGAATTTAAAAATGTATACAGAATTATTAGAATAATTCAAATAAGAATTTCTGAGACAAATAGTTTTTATTTACAACTTATCAATGTATTTATCATGGAATTTATCGAATGTTCCATTGTAGATATTTTTTCTTATAGCAGTCATTAATTCTTGGTAAAAATTAATATTATGAAGTGTTAAAAGCATAGATCCTAGAATTTCATTAGTATTAAATAGGTGATTTAAATAATTTTTAGAATATTTATTTAAATTGAAATTTTTACATTTTATATCAAGAGGAGTGTTGTCAGTTTGATATTTATTATTTTTAATATTAATTCTTCCTCCCCAGGTAAAAGCGAGACCTGTTCTCCCAGATCTAGTTGGCATTACACAATCAAACATATCTATTCCACGTTTTACAGCTCCCAATATATCTGAAGGTGTACCTACACCCATTAAATAATGAGGTTTATCTGAGGGTAGTTGATCTTTAATATCATCTAAAACTAAAAACATTTCTTTTTGTGTTTCACCTACCGCTAAACCACCTATAGCATATCCATCAAAATTAATTTTTGACAAACCTTTTAATGACTCAATTCTCAAATCTTTAAAAAGACCACCTTGAATAATACCAAATAAAGCTTTTTGAGGATTTTTTCCAAATGCTTTTTTTGATCGTTCAGCCCAATGTAAAGATAATTCCATAGATTTTTTAATTAATTTATAATCATCTGTTTTTTTTGGACATTCATCCATTATCATTACAATGTCTGAATTTAAACCAAGTTGAATTCTTATACTTTCCTCTGGACTTAAGTAGAATTTTTTTCCATCAACATGAGAATTGAAAATAGCTCCTTTTTCTCGATCAATTTTATTTAATTTAGAAAGAGACATTACTTGAAAGCCACCAGAGTCAGTAAGTATAGGTAATTCACAATTCATAAATTTATGTAATCCACCTGAATTTTGAATTCTCTCAATGCCCGGACGTATCATTAAATGATATGTATTAGCCAAAATTATTTCTGACCCAGTTTTCTTTATATCATCAATCATGCAAGCTTTAACTGTAGCTTGAGTACCAACTGGCATAAATGCTGGTGTTTTAATATTGCCTCTATGAGTTTCAATTAGACCAAGTCTAGCTTGTTTGTCTTTTTTTTGTAATTTAAAGGCAAAATTTTTTAATGCCATTAAAATTTATAATGATTTAAAGCTAATTATTTTATCAGGATCTGAAACCGTGCCATTTTTATTCTCATCACCTCTTTTAATATTATCAACGTATTCCATTCCATCAATAACTTTACCAAATATAGTATATTTATTGTCTAAAAAGGGAGCAGGTTTAAAACAAATAAAAAATTGACTGTTAGCACTATTGGGATCAGTGGATCTAGCCATTGACAAAGTGCCTCTATCGTGAGGAAGTTTATTAAATTCTTGTTTTAAATCAGGTAAATCAGAACCACCCATACCTGCTCTTCCCAAATCAAAATTATCTGAGGATGAATTACCAAATTGTACATCTCCTGTTTGAGCCATAAATCCATCAATAACCCTATGAAAAACAACGTTGTCATATTTTCCATTATTAGCTAATTCTTTAATTCGTTTTACATGATTGGGTGCTATATCTTCAAATAATTCAATTTTAACATCGCCATCTTTAAGTTTTAAAATCATTATATTCTCCTCTGACATTGTTTGATTGGTTAGTAAAAATAAAAAAATTAATATATTTATAAAAGTTTTATTCATATTTTCTTTTTAATAATTTAATAGTACTTTTAGTAGTAAATTTTTTTATATCACCTTTTAACTTAATAATTTCTTTAACAAATTTAGAAGATATAATTTGATTTTCAACATCAGACATCAAAAATAATGTTTCAATATTTTTATTAAGTTTTCGATTCATTCCTGCTAGTTGAAATTCATATTCAAAATCTGATACAGCTCTCAAACCTCTTAAAATTATATTAGATTTATATTTTTTACATAAATCTGTAGTTAGTGATGTAAATGAAATAACTGTGATTTTTTTTTTATTAAGTTTAAGATCTGAAAATAATGCTTTTTCAACAATTTCAATTCTTTCTTCAAAATCAAAAAGATAATTTTTATTATCTACATTAGAAACTGCTACTACTATTTTATCAAATAATTTTAAACCTTTTTTAATTACATCTATATGACCAAATGTAATTGGATCGAATGTTCCAGGATATATAGCAACTTTATTCATTAAACTAAATTATCATCAATTTTATTAGCAGAAACAACTTTTTCTTCACCTGATAATTTAATAATTCTAACACCTTGAGTGTTCCTTCCTGCAGTTCTAATTTCTTTCACTGCTACTCGTATCACTCTTCCTTTGTTAGTCGAAATTAATATTTCATCACCACTAAAGACAGGGAATGAAGATGAAATGTTACCATTTCTTGGTGAGTTAATAATACCTATTATTCCCTTACCTCCACGATTTGTTACTCTATAATCAACATGTGAAGTTTTCTTACCAAAACCATTTTCTGTTATTGATAAAATAAATTTTTCTTTTGCCTGTAATTCAGATCTTTTATCTTTAGATTTTTTTCCATTTTTAGAATATTTATCGTTATCAATAATAGACAATGATACTATTTGATCATTTGGAGCTAGAACTATACCTTTTATACCTTTTGAAGATCTGCCTTTAAAAACTCTTAATTTTTTAGATTCAAAACGAATACATTTTCCAAATTTAGTACTTAAAATAATGTCTTGGTTTTCTTTGCAAATTTTAACTCCAACAATTTTATCATTAGTATCTAATTTCATTGCTATTTTTCCTGTAGAATTAATAGAAGAAAAATCCTCTAAACTATTTTTTCTAATTTTTCCTTGAGCTGTAGCAAAAACAATTTGATAATTCTTTAATTCAGATTCATTTTCAGGGAATGGCATAATCGAGCTTATAGATTGATGATTTTTTAGTGGTAAAATGTTGAATAAAGATTTACCTTTTGAAATTGATGATCCTTCTGGGATTTTCCAAGCCTTAATTCTATATACTAAACCTTCGGTTGAAAAGAATAAAACTGAGGTATGTGTATTAACAGATAAAGTTTGTACTACAGAGTCTTCATTTCGAGTAGTTATACCTGTTTTACCTTTACCTCCTCTTTTTTGAGTTTTGACATTACTTAGAGATCCTCTTTTTATATACCCCTGTAACGTTACTGTAATTAGAACTGATTGTCTTTGAATAGTTTCCTCAATATCATAATTAAGTACTGCATCGATAATTTTTGTTCTTCTTGGTGAAGAATATTTTTCTTTAATATTTTTTAATTCTTCACTAATAACTTTTAATAATTCTTTCTTTGAAGAAATTATTTTTTTATACTTAGTTATTAAGTTACTTAATTTTTTTATTTCAATTTCAATTTCATTTATTCCTAAAGCGGTTAATTTTTGTAATCTTAACTCTAATATTGAACTAACTTGTGGTTCTGAAAATGAATACATTCCTTTCGATTTTTTATTTTCAACTAACGAAATCATTTTTTGAGATTTATTTATTTTCCATTTAGTTTGTAAAATTAACTTTTTAGCATCATCAGGATTTTTGGAAGATCTAATAATCTTAATAACTTTATCCAAGTTTTCAACTGATACAGATAAACCAATCAATATATGAGCTCTCTCTTCTGCTTTTTGTAAATCAAATTTTGTTTTTTTAATGACTACATCTTCTCTAAACGTTAAAAAATTTGTTAAAAAATATTTTAAGTTACAAGTTTCTGGCTTTCCATCAACAATAGCTAATGTGTTAAATCCAAAAGAACTTTCAATTTGTGTATTTTTGTATAATTGTCTCTTAACTGTTTCTGGTTCAACTCCATTTCGTAAATCAATAGAAACTCTAATACCTTCTCGGTTAGACTCATCTCTTATATCTCTAATGCCTTCTATTTTTTTTTCTCTCACAAGCTGAGCTATTCTTTCATTTAAAACTGATTTATTCACTTGATATGGTATAGAAGTAATAACAAGTCTTTCTCTTCCATTTTTCATACTTTCAATAGAAATTTCTCCTCTAATTTTGAATGAACCTCTCCCTTTGTTATATCCTTGTTTTATCATGTCTTTACCAATTATAACTCCTCCAGTAGGAAAATCTGGTCCTGGTATATGTTTCATTAAATCTTTTATCTTTATATCTTTGTTTTCTATTAAAGCTAAAGTTCCATCGATTATTTCACCTAAGTTGTGTGGAGGAATACTTGTAGCCATACCTACTGCTATACCACCAGCACCATTTACTAATAAATTAGGAAATTGTGCTGGTAAAACTGTTGGTTCTTTTTCACTTTCATCATAGTTACTTTTGAAAGTAATTGTATTTTTTTCTATATCGTCAATTAAAAATTGAGAAACTTTTGATAATCTTGTTTCAGTATATCTCATTGCAGCAGCCGGATCTCCATCTATAGATCCAAAGTTTCCTTGTCCATCAACTAAAGGTAAACTCATTGAAAAATCTTGCACCATACGAACTAAAGCATCATAAACAGATTGGTCACCATGTGGGTGATATTTACCAATAACATCTCCTACTATTCTTGCAGATTTTCTAAATTGTTTTGACCAATCATAACCACCTTTGTACATTGCGTATAAAATTCTTCTATGAACTGGTTTTAATCCATCTCTAATATCAGGAAGTGCTCTACTAACTATAACACTCATTGCATAAGAGAGATAAGACGAACTCATCTCATCATGCATAGATATTAGTTTAATATTTTTATCTTCAGGAACTTCTGTTTTTTGCATAAATATTAAAATGGAATTTCGTCATCCATATCGTTAGATATTTGTGAAATGTCTTCATTATTATTGGAAGATTGATTATTATCTTTAGCTATCCCACCACCAGAATTTCCACCCCCCAACATTGTTAAAGATGAATTATAACCCTGAATGACTATTTCAGTGGAATACTTATCTTGACCAGATTGTTCATCTTTCCATTTTCTAGTTGTAAGTTGACCTTCAACATAAATTTGAGCACCTTTTTTCAAATATTGTTGAACCACATTCACTAAACCTTCATTAAATACAACTATACGGTGCCATTCTGTTTTTTCTTTTTTTTCACCTGTATTTTTGTCTTTCCAGGATTGACTTGTAGCAAGGCTTAATCTTGCAACACTTTTGCCATTAACCATTTGTTTGATTTCTGGGTCTGCGCCCAAACGACCAATTAAAAGTACTTTATTTAAACTTCCAGCCATAATATTTTAATATTTGTTAAATTAATTAATTAGAATTATATCACAATTTACTCTGAATATTAATTTTATTAAGTCAAAGCAACTAAAATTATGATTAAAAAGATAGTTATTAAGGGAGCTAAAGAACATAATTTAAAGAATATTTCTTTAGAAATACCAAAAGATAAATTTGTTGTAATTACAGGTCTATCTGGATCTGGAAAATCATCTTTAGCTTTTGATACTGTCTACGCAGAAGGACAAAGAAGATATGTTGAAAGTTTATCTGCTTATGCAAGACAGTTTTTAGATAAAATGAAAAAGCCAAATGTTGATTTTATTGAGGGATTAAGTCCCGCTATATCTATAGAACAAAAAAATACATCTAAAAATCCTAGATCTACAGTTGCTACAGTTACTGAGATTTATGATTATATGAGAGTTCTTTATGCTAGAGCTGGAATACCCTATTCACCTTTTACCGGTAAAGAAATTAAATCACAAACAGTCACTCAAATTGTAGACAAAATTAAATTGCTTCCCAGGAAAGCAACTATTTATATTTATGCTCCTGTAGTTAGAGGACGTAAAGGCGAATATAAAAAAGAAATTTTAAATTACAAAAAAAGAGGTTTTAGAAAAATTAAAATAGACGAAATTCTTTATGATATTGATAAAGTTCCTGAGTTAAATAAGAAAATTAGACATGATATTTATATTCTTGTTGACAGAATAGTTTTAAATTCATCTTTAGGAAATAGGTTAGCTGAAAGTATTGAAAGTTCAGTAAACTTAGCTAATGGTTTAGTCTTTATAGAATATGAAGATGAAACATTACCAAAAAAATTTAGAAAATTAGAAAAATTGATATTTTCTACTAAATTTGCATGTCCAGAAAGTGGTTTTACAATCGAAGAAATTGAACCAAGACTTTTTTCTTTTAACAGTCCTTTTGGTGCTTGTGAAGAATGCGAAGGTATAGGTATTAAACTAAATGTAGATCCAAATTTAGTTATACCTAATCAAAAAAAAAGTATACTAGATGGAGCAATAGAACCTTGGGCAAAAAGTACAACTTTATACTATGCTCAAACACTTTCTTCATTATCTAAACATTATGGTTTTTCATTAGAAGAAAAATGGTCAAAGCTTTCAAAAAAAATAAAAGATATAATTCTTTATGGGTCAGACAATGAAGAAATAAAATTTACTTATGATGATGGATATGAAAAATATTCTCACAAAAAAACTTTTGAAGGTGTTATTAATAATTTAGAACGAAGATATCTTGAGACAGACAGTGATTGGAAAAGAGAAGAAATTTCTCAATATCAATCTGATACAAAATGTGAAAGGTGTAATGGTCATAGATTAAAAGATGAAGCTTTATGTGTAAAAATTGACAACTTACACATTAGTGAAGTTACTGAAAAATCAATTTCAGATGCTGTTAAATGGTTTGAAAATCTTAGAAATAATTTAGATAAAAAGCAAATTAAAATTGCCGAACATATTTTAAAAGAAATTAATGAAAGATTAAATTTTTTATTAAATGTTGGTCTTGATTATTTAACTTTATCAAGAGAGTCAGGAACATTATCAGGTGGTGAAGCTCAAAGAATAAGGCTTGCTTCTCAAATAGGATCCGGCCTAACTGGAGTTCTATATGTGCTTGATGAACCTTCAATTGGTTTACATCAAAAAGACAATGTTAAACTTATAGCAGCATTAAAGAGATTGCGTGATTTAGGTAACACAGTAATAGTTATAGAACATGATACTGAAACTATGGTAAATGCAGATCATATAATAGATCTTGGACCTGAAGCTGGTAACAAAGGTGGAGAAATAATTGCGCAAGGAAGTTTAAAAGATATTAGCCAAAATAAAAATAGCATTACAGGTAAATATCTTTCAAATAAACTCAAGATTAATATTCCCCAAAAAAGAAGGTTGGCAAAAAATGGAAGGTTTTTAGAAATTACAGGTGCTACAGGAAACAATTTAGATAATGTTAACTTAAAAATACCATTAGGTAGTTTAACTTGTGTTACAGGTGTTTCAGGAAGTGGTAAATCAACATTAATATTACAAACTCTTTACAATGCTTTGAACTTAACTTTAAATAATAATAAATCTAGAAAAATTCCAAAACCTTTCAAAGGATTTAAAGGAACTGAACTAATCGATAAGATAATAAATATAGACCAATCACCTATTGGAAGAACTCCTAGGTCTAATCCAGCAACTTACACAGGTGCTTTTGGTCCTATAAGAGATTGGTTCACAGGATTACCTGAGTCTAAAACTAGAGGATATAAACCAGGTAGATTTTCATTTAATGTTAAAGGTGGTAGGTGTGAAGCTTGTGAAGGTGATGGTGTTATTACTTATGAAATGCACTTTCTTCCAGATGTTTATATTCAATGTGATGAATGTAAAGGAACTCGTTATAATCGTGAAACTTTAGAAATAAAATTTAAAGATAAAAGTATAGCTGATGTTTTAAATATGACCGTTGATGAAGGTTGTGAGTATTTTGAAAATATATCTAATATAAAAACAAAGTTACTTACTTTAAAAAAAGTTGGTTTAGGATACATAAAGATCGGCCAACAAGCGACAACACTCTCTGGTGGCGAAGCTCAAAGGATTAAATTAGCTAAAGAATTATCTAAAAGATCTACAGGTAGAACAATGTATATTTTAGATGAACCAACCACAGGCTTACACCAACACGATATAAAAAAATTACTTGAAATTCTTCATACTTTTGTTTCTCTGGGAAATACAGTTGTGGTAATTGAACACAATTTAGATGTAATAAAAACCGCTGATTACATTATAGATATGGGACCTGAAGGTGGTATAAAAGGTGGAAAAATTATCGCAGAAGGTAAACCTGAAGAAATTTGTAAAATTAATGAAAGTTACACAGGTAATTTTTTAAAACCCCTATTAAATTAAAAAAATATATTTTATATAATGATAAAATTGATATATAGTTAAATTAAATGGGAAACTTTTTTTCATCATTATCTAAAACAATTCATGCCTCATTGGCTCTAGCGGTCGTTTTATTTTTAGGTTTATTTTATCAAAATGATGGATTTACCTTTGATAGGTTTTTTTGGACATGGGTTGCAAGATATACACATGTTGTTGTAGGCATTATGTGGATTGGTCTACTTTGGTATTTCAACTTTGTTCAAATTCCTAATATGAATAAAATTCCAGATGAACAAAAACCTGCTATAGGAAAGGTAATAGCACCTGCAGCTCTATTTTATTTTAGATGGGCTGCTGCTTTTACAATTTTAACAGGTTTAATAGTTGCTCAATTAAACGGTTATTTACACGATGCAATGACATTAAGTATTGGATCAGCTGTTCCAAAACATACAGCAATTGGAATTGGTATGTGGTTGGGAATTATAATGGCATTTAATGTTTGGTTTGTTATTTGGCCAAATCAAAAAAGAGCTTTAGGAATTGTTGATTGTGATCCTGAACTAAAAGCAAAGTCTGCAAGAACAGCAATGATATTTTCTAGAACAAATACTTTGTTATCTTTACCAATGTTACTTTCGATGGTAGCGGCTCAAAATTTATATTAATTTTTATCATCTTCTCTTAAGATTGTTTTTTGTGAAACTTTAAGTCTAACTAAAATTGTATTTGCTATATATATTGAAGAATAAGTTCCAAAAACAACACCAAAAATCATAGCAAGAGAAAAACCTTTCAAAATTTCACCTCCAAAGAAAAATATTGATAATAAAGCTAATAAAGTTGTTATAGATGTAATTAAAGTTCTAGATAAAGTTTCATTAATGGAAATATTTGTTAATTCATATATCTTTATATCTGAATATTTTCTTAAATTTTCCCTCACTCTATCGAAAATGACAACTGTATCATTCATGGAATACCCAACTATTGTTAAGACAGCAGCAATAATTGATAAATTAATTTCAAGTCCAAGTAATGAAAATAAACCTAATGTAACAATGACATCATGAAATAAGGCTAGTATAGCACCAAGACTAAACTGCCATTCAAATCTAATCCAAATATAAATAAGCATTAGAAGCAAGGCTACGGATATAGCTATTATACCAGAACGCAATAATTCAGCACTAACTTTTGGACCAACATTTTCTACCCTTCTAAAACTAAATTCATTTCCGAATGACTTATCTAAATTAGATTTTATTTCTTCAATAATGTTTTTATTATTATTATTTTCAAATTTAATTAAAAAATCTATTTCATTTCCAAAATTTTTTACTGAAACATCTCCTAAGTTCATCTGATTTAGATTGTCTCTTAAAGAAGAAACATTTATTTTTGTATCACTAGATCTAAGTTCTATAAGTGTTCCACCCTTAAAATCTATTCCAAAATTTAAACCTTTGAATACTAATAATAATAAAGAAATTACAACCAAAGAAATTGAAAGAATATTAAATTTATTGTAATATTTGTTAAAAGCTATCATTTAAATTAATCCTTTTTTTTCTTTGTTTTTTGAAACATATAAAGCAGTTAATAATCTTGCTATAAAATATACAGAAAAAAGTGTAGTAAAAATTCCAATTCCCAATGTTAAAGAAAATCCTTTTATTGGGCCAGAACCCATAAAAAATAAAATAATTGCAGCTAATAAAGTTGTTATATTAGCATCAAGAATGGCTGTTCTTGATTTAGTGTAACCACTATCAAATGCTATTAGGTTATTTTTTTCATTTTTTAATTCTTCTTTAATTCTTTCGAATATCAATACATTAGCATCAACAGCCATACCCACTGTTAAAATTATTCCAGCTATGCCTGGTAAAGTTAAAGTTGCTTCAAATATTGTTAAAACTCCAATTAATAGAAATAAATTTATAACTAAGGTTATATTAGTGATTAATCCAAAAATTTTATATTTTATAAAAATAAAAATTATCACAAGTAAAAAACCAATAATTAAAGCAATTATTCCAGCATTAATTGAATCTTGACCTAAATCAGGTCCAACAGTTCTTTCCTCAATTATATTTAATGGTGCAGGTAATGCTCCAGATCTTAACAATAAAGCAAGGTCAGTTGCTGATTGAAAAGTAAAACCTCCACTAATTTGACCTGATCCACTGGCAATTATATCTCTTATAACAGGGGCGCTTATAATTTTCCCATCTAAAACAATTGCTAATTGTTTTCCTATACCAGTTGAAGTTGCTTTACCAAATCTTTTAGCTCCAACTCTATCGAGTGTGAAAGAAACAACAGTTTCATTAGTTTGATCATCCATTCTTGGTTGAGCATCTAAAAGATTATCACCACTTAAAATTATTCTTTTACTAACTAAAGATTCTTCGTCACTGTCTTCATGTTTTAAATTCTCTACACCAAAAGAGTCTTCAGTATTGTTACTAACAAATCTAAAAGTTAAATTGGCTGTTTTACCCAATAATGATTTAATTCTCATAGGATCATCTAATCCTGGTAACTCAACTAAAATTCTATCATTACCACGTTTAAGAATATTAGGTTCATTTGTACCAATTTCATCTATTCTTCTTCTTACAATTTCTAGAGCTTGATCTTGAGATGAAGTTTTAATTTCAATTATTCCCTGTTTGGAATAATTAACATTAAAAAAGCCATTTTTTTCTACTATGTCTAATTGATGTGATTTAAATCTTTGGTAATAAGGATTTAAATCACTATTTTCATCGTTAAAAACATCTAATATTGTTTGTTTAAATTGTTCATCTACAGAAAAAGAAATTTTTTGATTTGAAAGTTTAAGATTATTAATTCTGATATTTTTTTCTTTAAAGTAATTTCTAATAGTAGTTGATAAGTTTTGAAGTTTTTGTTCAATTACAGGTGTATTATCAATTTCTAATAGAAGATAAGATCCACCTTGTAAATCTAAACCAAGATTTATTTTTTTATTTAAAAAAAAGCTTTCTTCTTTAAAAAGATTAGATGAAGCAAATAATATAAAAAATAATGATATTAACGAAATAAAAATTATTCTTAATTTTGAAAAGTATAACACTTTATTTTAATAAAATTTATTTCTTAACTTCTTGAGTATTCATTAGACTTTGAATACCTGTGCCTCTGACAACCTCAACTATAACATTATCAGTAATTTCAACTTCAACTTTATCGTTATCTATAACTCTCGTGATAGTTCCAGTAATACCACCTGATGTTACAATTTTGTCACCTTTTTTTAAACCATCAACCATAGCTTTATGTTCTTTAACTTTTTTTTGTTGTGGTCTTATTAAGAAAAAATAAAAAATAACAAAAATTAATATTAAAGGTATAAATTGGCCTATTCCTGAACTTTCCATAAAACTCCTTAATTAAAAATGAATATTTATACCATCTATAGGATTAAAACAACTTTAATTGAGTGAAATCTTTTCTAATTTATTCATATACTGTCTTAATACTTTTGGAATAGTTATTGAGCCATCTTTTTGTTGATAATTTTCTAAAATAGCAATTAGAGTTCTACCTACTGCTAACCCACTACCATTTAGTGTTCCAGCATAAACAGTCTCGTTCTTTTGATTTTTGTACCTAGCTTTCATTCTTAAAGCTTGAAATGTAGAACATGATGAACAAGATGAAATTTCTCTATATTTATTTTCGGAAGGTAACCATACTTCTATGTCATAGGTTTTTTCAGCACTAAAACCCATATCACCACTGCATAAAATCATTTTTCTATAAGGTAATTCTAAAAGATCTAAAATACCTGTTGCACAATTAGTCATCCTTTCTAACTCTTCTAAACATTTAGATTGTTCAACAATACTAACCATTTCAACTTTATAAAATTGATGTTGTCTAATCATACCTTTAGTATCTTTTCCATAACTACCTGCTTCTTTTCTAAAACAAGGAGTAGATGCAACAAATCTCATGGGAAGATCTTTTTGATCTATAATTTTATCTTTAACAATATTAGTTAAAATAACTTCTGCGGTTGGTATTAAAAATTTTCTACCCGTCCCTTCTTCAAGTTTAACTTCAAATTGATCATTTTCAAATTTTGGGAGCTGACCTGTACCGAACATTGTATTTTCAGAAGCTAATAGCGGAGGTGATATTTCTTCATATCCATTTTTTAAGATATGAGTATCTAACATAAAATTTGAAAGAGCTCTTTCTAGTAAAGCTAATTTATTTTTAACAAAAACAAATCTTGAACCTGTAGTTTTAGTTGCAAGATCAAAGTCAAGCATTCCTAATTTCTCACCTAACTCATAATGAGACTTAGGATTAAAATCAAATTTAGGTATTTGGCCTGATTTAGCAATTTCAACATTGTCATTCTCACTCTTACCATTTGGTACATCAGAGTAAGGAATATTTGGTATATTAGATAAAATTTTTTCTAAATCTAATTTAATTTTTTTTTGTTGTTCTGTAATTTTATCAATATCAAAAGAAATTTCTTTAGATTTTGCAAATAAGGATTTGTCTTTAGATTTTGAGATTTCTTTTTTTTCTTTTTCTAAAGCTTCTTTTTTTTGAATAAATTCTCTATTTTTTATATCTAAATTTTTAAGTTTATTAAAATCAATATCAACTGATCTTTTTTCAAGGGCTTTTTTAAAAGCATCAAAATCTTTTCTAATTTCTTTTAAATTATGCATCAGAATCTTTTAAATTTTTATTTTCTATAAATTTTACAGAAAATATAGATAATTCATATAAGATTAATAATGGAATAGCTAAGCCAATTTGTGTGATTGGATCAGGTGGGGTTAATAAAGCAGCAGCAGTAAATATAATTACAACAACATATTTTCTTCTTTTTTTTAAAAATTCAGAATCAATCATACCTATTCTTGCTAATAAACTAAGAATGACGGGTAATTGAAAACTTATCCCGAATGCAAAAATAAGTTTCATAACTAAAGAAAGATATTCATTTACTTTTGCCTCTAATTGAATAGGTAAATTTGTTGATAAACCTGTACTTTCAAATGATAAAAAAAATTTTATAGCCAAAGGCATTATTAAATAATAAACCAAAATTCCACCTAAAAAGAATAATATCGGTGTTAAAACTAAATATGGTAAAATTGCAGTTTTTTCATGCTTATAAAGTCCAGGAGCAATAAACTTCCAAATTTGCATAAGAATGAATGGACATGTAACAAAAAAAGCAGTGAAAAAAGAAACTTTTAAATATGTTAAGAAAGTTTCTTGAAGTGCTGTAAAAATTAATCTCCTATCAGATCCATCGTCTTTTACTGCTTTAGCAAATGGTTCAACTAAAAAACCATACAAATGTTCAGCAAAAAAATAACAAGCAATAAAAAAAATTATAAGAAATATAAAGATGTGTATTAATCTTTTTCTTAATTCAACTAAATGACTTACAAAGCCACTTTCATTTTCATCATGACTCATCTTTTTTTTCTTCTTTTTTTTCTATTTGATTATCCTCAATATCAATATTTGAAACTTCGTTTTGTATATTGTTAATATATTTTTTTGTTGTTCCTATCCATGAACCTACTTTTTTTAACATTATTGGGAAATCTTTTGGTCCAAGAATAACAATCGCTAAAACAACCACAATTAAAATCTCAAACCAACCAATAGTAGGCATGTGATTTATTCTTTTTTGTTTAAATCTTGATTTTCGTCAGATGAATTTTGATTTTCGTCAGAAATATTTTTAGGTTCAGAGTCCTCAGTAACATCAGAGGCCATTCCCTTTTTAAAACTTTTAATCCCTTTAGCAACATCACCCATTAAACTAGAAATTTTGCCTCTTCCAAATAATAATACAACAAGTATTACAACAATTGCTATTTGCCAAATTCCAATGCTCATATAAAACTTATAACCTTTTTACTAATGATTTAAAAGTGTCTTTTTTTTAAATAATTTTAATTAAATTTTTTATTTATTTTCTTCTGAATCAAGAGTGCTACTTAACATTTCATCAATATTTGAATAAATATCCTCTTTTTTATCACCTTGCTTTTCTTTATAAAATTTTCCTGTTCCAAAGATTGCATTATCAATATTAGTACTATCAATTAGACCAGCAGCTCCCAATTCATCTACTGTTGGTAAGTCAGATAATTTTTGTAGATTAAAATGACTTAAAAAATCATCTGTAGTTATATATTGAATAGGTCTACCCGGAACATTTTTTCGTCCACCAGGTTTTACCCAATTTAACTCCATTAATATTTCAAGTGTATTTGTACCAAAAGCGACACCTCTTATTTCTTCAATTTCAGCTCTTGTTACTGGTTGATGATAAACAATAATCGCTAGTGTTTCTATTGCAGCTCTTGATAATTTTTTTTCTACTGTTTTTTCTTGCTTCATTAAATTAGATAAATTTGGAGAAGTTCTAAAAGACCATTTCTTTGATATACAAACTAAATTAATTCCACGGTGTGAATATTCATTTTGTAATTTTAATAATGCTTTTTCAACATCAGTTTTTTTTGAAATTTTATTTTCAATAGTTTCAATATTTAAAGGTTCAGCAGCAGCAAAAACAATTGCTTCAATTTCTTTTTCTATAGAAGATAATTTAGAAGGAAAGTTTATAATATTATCTTTTTTTTTAATTTTTTTTTTAATCATTTGTTTTCTTTAATATAAATATCATCAAAAAGTTCTTCTTGCTTAATTTTTAAATTACCTTCTTTAACTAATTCTAAAGAAGCAGCAAATATTCCAGCTTTACCTGTTTTTTTAAATTTTAAATCTTTTTTGAAGTTTTTTGGTATTAAATCATCTAATTTTTTCCAATCTAAGAGTTTGCCAAAAAATTCTTTGATTGTTTTTATTCCCTCTTCAGCGGTAAAGACAGGTAATCTTGGAATATTAATTTTTTGAAAATCTTTAGTCATGATTATTGTTGAATATGTCTTTAACAATTCAAATAAATTTAATTTATATTCGCTATTATAAATTGCTTTAATACCAGCTCTTGTCCCTCTTGTTCTTATTTCTCTTCCTAATCTTTTTCTTTTCAACATTTGTTCAGATAATAATCTAATTAACTCCAATTTTTTTAATTGTAGTTTTAATTTTTCTGCGACTTCATGAATTTTAAATTCTTCTTCAGGAGTTCCTGGCAATAATAACTTTGATTTTAAATAAGCCAACCAGGTAGCCATTAATAAATATTCAGATGCAATTTCTAAATTTAAATCTTTTTCTTTTGTAATAAAATCATGAAATTGATCAGCTAATTTTGTAATAGAAATATCTTCTAAATTAACTTTTTGAGCTTTTGCTAAATCCAACAAAACGTCAAGAGTACCGTTATAATTTTCTATATCTACTTTAAATAATGAAGAATCTTTTTCTATCATGAAATAATATTAGCTTAAAATTTTATAAAATTGTGATGTTTTTTTAGTTATAAATTTATTAATTAATGGTGAGTTTTTTCCAACAATCTCCATTTCTTTGTAATTTCCATTACAATGTAGGGCAATATTACAACCTGCATTAAAAGTTTTAATTGTATTTTCTTTAAGACTTCCTTTAAGACTTTTCATAGATAAATCATCAGAAATTAAAATATTTTTAAAACCAATTTTATTTCTAATCAATTTAATTAATTTTTTTGAATGAGTAACAGTGTTTTTATTATCTATTTTATTAAAAATAATATGTGCAGTCATAGCAAAAAAAGTTTTTTTATTTTTAAAAGAAGTAAAATCTTTTTTTAACAAATAGCTAAGTTTTTTGTTCACGATTGGAGTAAAATAATGACTATCTACCTTGGCAAGTCCATGTCCTGGAATGTGTTTCATTACAGTTCCAATTCCATTTTCCTGAAAATATTGAATACAATAATCACCTATTTTAGATACTATTTTTGGATTTTTAGAAAATGAACGATCTCCAATAATTTTACTGGATCCTTTAATTTTTAAATCCAATACAGGAACTGTATTAATATTTATACCAATTGATTTTAATAAATATGAAGTTTTATCTATAAACAATTTATAGATGAATTTAAATTCTTTATAATTTTTAAGATATTTATTTCCAAAGAATTCAGAAGTAAAATTTTCAAACAAAATAATGTTTTTTAAACGATTTATACGTCCTCCTTCTTGATCAACTAATATTGGGTAATTATTATCATTAAAAATTTTTTTAATTGAAGTTGTTAATTTATAAGTTTGTTTAATATCTTTTATATTTCTAGTGAATAAAATTACACCCCAGGGTCTATATTTTTTTAAGAATAATCTTTCTTTTGATAAAAGTTTTGTCGATTTAATACCAATAATAAATGATCTACGATTATTCATTGCTATCCAATAATTTCCAAAAATTAAATTTTTTCTTTTTTTGGTTATTTGATTGTTCAACATATTCTATAATATTTTTAGTATCATCTTCTAGAATAGGTAATTTTTTTACATAAATATTAATTTTTTCATTAATATTGTTTAATGATCTGTAGGAATTTTTTTTATTAGTATCAGAAAAATAATATCTAGAAATTAAAAATATAAATAAACAGATTATGGATATAAATATTAAATATTTAATTTCTTTAAACATTACATTTTTTCTGGTGTAGAGGCGCCAACAATATCCATTCCCGATTTTATTACATTTGAAATAGCTTTTAATAAAATTAATTTATCATTTGTAATTTTTTTCTGATCATTGATAAATCTTTTTTCAGGATTTTCTTTACCTAAATTCCAGTATGAATGAAATAATGATGCCAGTTCATATAAATAGGTTGTTATTCTGTGTGGTTCAAATTTCTTGCTTGAGATATCTATACACTTTGGCCATTCAGATAATTTTTTTAAAATATTTATCTCTTCATCAGAATATTCAAAATCATATTTATTAATTTTAACATCAGATTTTAAATCTTTTTTTAAATGTCTAAAAACAGAAGCTATTCTGGCGTAACTATATTGAACATAATAAAGAGGATTATCTTTTGATTTTTCAATCACATTATCAAAATCAAAATCAAGTTCTGCATCGCCACTTCTATTTAACATAATAAATCTTGTCGCATCTTTACCTACTTCATTAATCAAATCATCTACTGTTATATAGTCACCTTTTCTTTTAGACATTTTAAATGGTTTATTATCCTTTATAAGTTTAACTAATTGGCTAACTTTACAAATTAGTTTCCCTTTAGAATTTGATAAAGCTTCAACAGAAGATGAAATTCTTTTTATATAGCCTGCATGATCTGCTCCCAAAATATTTATTAAAAAATCAAATTTTCTATCTAATTTGTTTTTATGATAAGCAACATCACTAGCAAAATAAGTCCAAGCTCCATCAAATTTTTGTAGAGCTCTATCTTTATCATCACCAAAATCAGTTGATTTGAAAAGTAATTGTTCTCGTTCTACCCACTTGTCATCATTCTCACCAGCAGGGGCTTTGATCTTACCTTTGTATACAAAATCATTTTTTTGAAGATGATCGATAACTTTTTCAACTTCTTTATTTAAAACTAATTTTTTTTCACTAATAAAATTATCATGAATAATGCCAAGACTATTAAGGTTCTTTTTAATTAATTTTAATGCTTCTTCGATTGATAGTGATGTTAGTTCTTCTGAGATGTTTTCAAAATTTTTAAAATCAATTTTCTTATTTGAATTGATTATATTTTGAGCAAAATCTATTAAATAATCACCAGGATATAAATCTTCATTATCTGAGGGGAAAGGCTCACTAAATACGATTTCTCTAATTCTAAAATATACAGATTTAGTAAAGTTAATAATTTGATTACCATAATCATTAACATAATATTCTTTTGTAACTTTATGTTTATTAAATAACAAAACATTAGAAATAACATCTCCTAAAATAGCACCTCTACAATGGCCCACATGTAATGGTCCAGTTGGATTAGCAGAGACAAATTCAACTAAATAATTTTTCTTCTTTTCTTTTGTGTTAATTCCAAAAGATTTAGAATTTTTAATTATTTCTTCTATAAAGTTAGTCCAAAAAATTGGTTTAAATTTAATATTAATAAAACCAGGTTTAACTATTGATATATCTTCAATCAACTCATCATTTTTTTTTATAGCTTTAGATATAGTTTCAGCTAAATCTGTTGGAGATTTTTGATTTGTTTTTGATAAAAACATTGCAACATTTGTCGAAATATCACAATTAAATTTTTCAGGAGGAATTTCAGTATTAATTCCATCTAACTCATCAGGTAAAATTAATTCACCATTTTTAGATAGGTCTAATAGAACTTTTTTTATTTTATCTAAATATTCTTCAAAAATATTCATTTAATATTATTGTAAAGGTTAATTGCATATCGATCCGTCATTCCAGATATAAAATCTGAAATTGCTCTATATTTATCTTTAGAAAGTTGATCTTTGGAAATAAACTTATTTGGATTTTGGTTTATTTTATCAAATAATTTTTTA
>CACFTS010000010.1 GCA_902569285.1 uncultured Pelagibacteraceae bacterium
ATAACATTTATAATCTTCTCCACATCTTTCATGGATTGATTTTTCTTAGATTTGCCTAACGGCCAATTCGCATGCATAAGGAAATTCTTGTTTGATTTATCAAATTTGTTTTTTAACCAAATTTTTTCCGTTACAAACGGAATAAATGGATGGAGAATAATAAGAATTTGCTTGAATATATAAGCAGATACCTTTTTTACTTCTTTTTTAGCTTTTTCATCATCAGAAAACAAAATCGTCTTAGAAAGTTCGATATACCAATCACAATAAGAGTGCCAAGCAAACTGATAGGCATTTTTAGCTGCTTCGTCAAATCGATAGTCTTTAAGATTTTTTTCAATTTTGTTTTTTGTTTGAATAAGTTCTGAATAAATCCATTTATTTATGTTTAACGTGGTTTTAGGAATTTTGTCAATTTTATTAAAATTACATTTATTAGTGATTAAAAAATTATTAGCATTCCACAATTTATTTAAAAAATTTCTATATCCTTTAACTCTATCTTCAGAAAGTTTTACATCTGTTCCAGGTGAGGCCATTGAAAGTAGTGTAAATCTTAAAGCATCAGCACTATATTTTTCTATTAAATCTAATGGGTCAATTACATTTCCTTTTGATTTAGACATTTTTTGTCCTTTTTCATCTCTTACCAAAGCATGAACATAAATATCTTTAAATGGTTCTTTATTTAAAAATTCCATTCCAAACATCATCATTCTTGCAACCCAAAAAAAGATAATATCAAAACCTGTAACTAACACAGTTGTAGGATAAAACTTTTTAACAAAATCTTTTTTATCAGGCCAACCTAATGTTGCAAAAGGCCATAAACCAGATGAGAACCAAGTATCTAAAACATCTGGATCTCGAATAAGTTTTACATCTTTTTTATAAAATTTTTTAGCTTGTTTGTTTGCTTCTATTTCGCTTATCGCTACAAATATTTTCTTATCTGGACCATACCAAGCTGGTATTTGATGGCCCCACCAAAGTTGTCTAGAAACACACCATGGTTCAATATTATTCATCCATTGAAAATAAGTTTTAGACCAATTGGTTGGAAAGAAATTTATTTTCTTAGATTTAACTATTTTCTTAGCCTTGATAGATAATTTTTTAGCATCAACAAACCATTGTTCTGTTAAGAAGGGTTCAATAACTGAATTTGATCTATCACCATATGGAACTTTATTTTTGATATTTTCTTCTTTAACAAAAAAATCTTTTTCTTTTAATTCTTGTAATATTTTTTTACGCGCTTCAAATCTATCTAAACCAATATAAGAACCTGGGGCATTGTTGTTAATTTTACCATCTTTAGTAAAAACGTTTATAATTTTTAATTTGTTTCGTTGACCTACATCATAGTCATTAAAATCATGTGCAGGAGTAATTTTTAATGCACCTGTTCCTTGATCTGGATCAGCATAATTATCTTTTATAATTTTAATTTTTCTTCCAACAATTGGAATAGTAACTGTTTTGCCCACATATTTTTTGTATCTTTTATCTTTTGGATTAACTGCAACAGCAGTATCTCCAAGCATAGTTTCAGGTCTAGTTGTAGCAATAGTGATAAATTCACCCGTTTTATCTATTGGGTATCTAATATAGTAAATCTTAGAATTCATCTCTCTCTGGTCTACTTCCAAATCTGATATTGCAGTTTTTAGAACAGTATCCCAATTAACTAATTTTTCAGCTTTATAGATTAATTTTTTTTTATGTAATTCGACAAAAACTTTAATTACAGATTTTGATAGATTTTCATCCATCGTAAATGCATTTCTAGACCAATCACATGAACAACCAAGTTTTTTAAGTTGATTGATAATTATATCTCCATATTGATTTTTCCATTCCCATACTTTTTCAATAAATTTTTCTCTCCCTAAATCACTTTTATTAAGATTTTCTTTTTCTAGTTTTTTTTCAACAAGAGCTTGGGTAGCAATCCCAGCATGATCTGTCCCTGGTTGCCATAAAGTTTCATAATTATTCATTCGATAATATCGAATTAAAAGATCTTGAATTGAATTATTTAATGCATGCCCCATATGTAAACTTCCAGTAACATTAGGTGGCGGTATAACAATTGAAAATTTTTTAGTGTTTTTTTTTGGTTTAAATAATTGGTTTTTTTCCCAATAAGAATAAATTTTATCTTCTACTTCAGAATGTATATATTTATCACTATTCATGGGTGTTAATAGTTTATAATTTAATAATTTAAATTAACAATAATCAAATTAGAACGTTATTTAATAGACTAATTACAAATATTTTATATAAAACTCCTTGTAGCTATCTACTAAAACTCATGGCAACGTGGCGGAATGGTTACGCAGAGGATTGCAAATCCTTGTATCCCGGTTCGATTCCGGGCGTTGCCTCCAAAAAAATCTTGTTTTAGTTAAAAAAGAAAGTAAGTTGTGATTTTTACATTCCTCGGTAGCTCAGTTGGTAGAGCAGTTGACTGTTAATCAATTGGTCGCAGGTTCGAGTCCTGCCCGAGGAGCCAAAAATTTATCCGACCTTAGAAATATTATTACTTGCTACCTGTAAGGATTTGTTAAATTTCAATTTTTGATCAGCGTTTAACTCAGAATATAATTTCACTAAAAAATTATAGTTAACCTGCATATGTCCCTCTCTAGATTTTTGTAAATTTACTAAGTATTCTGAAAAATCTTCAAAAAAATAATTGATTGGAACTTTTAAATAATTAGAAAGTTGCAATAATCTTATTGAACTTACTCCATTAGTGCCTTTTTCATATTTTTGAATTTGTTGAAATGTAACGTTGATTGCTTTAGCTACTTTTGTTTGTGTTAAACCTAGCGCTAATCTTCTAAGCTTAAGCTTATTTCCTAAGTGCTTATTAAAATTATCTTCCATTAAGACCCCTCTTAATTTATTTAAAAACTTATTGAACTAGTTTTTAATACCTACTGCAACTAAAAATTTTTATATTTTTTTAAGAAAACCGACATATACAAGAAATATGTCAAGCATTACTTATGGCTTTATTTGAAAAATATTCCTTGAAATTCTTGCCTACTATAGTATCTGGCTCAAGAAAAGTTTGGTTCTATCGCTCTTTGGGTTGGCGAAAAAATCCTTAGTATCAGCCTTTTCCACTATCATACCTTCATCCATAAATATCATTTGATCGGCAACTTCTTTTGCAAAACCCATTTCGTGAGTAACTACAATCATTGTCATACCTTGTTTTGCTAAATTAACCATAACATCAAGTACTTCTTTAATCATTTCTGGATCTAAAGCTGACGTAGGCTCATCAAAAAGCATTATTTTTGGTTCCATACACAAAGCTCGAGCAATAGCACATCTTTGTTGTTGTCCACCAGATAATTGACCTGGATATTTTTGTGCTTGATCAAGTATTTGTACTCTTTCCAAATGTTTTAATGCCAATTCTTCTGCATCTTTTTTAGCCATTTTTTTTACCCAGATAGGTGCTAATGTACAGTTATCTAATATGGATAAATGCGGGAATAAATTAAATTGTTGAAATACCATTCCAACTTCTGCTCTAATTTGCTCTATATTTTTAGTATCTTCGGTCAACTCTGTTCCATCAACAATAATATTTCCTTCTTGATGTTCTTCCAATCTATTAATACATCTGATTAAAGTTGATTTACCTGACCCTGACGGTCCACATACCACAATTTTTTCTTTTGGTTTAACATCTAAATTTATTTTTTTTAGAACTTGAAAATCCCCAAACCATTTATTCATATTGTTTATTTGAATTATACTGTCAGACATAATTTTTATCGATCTGTTTTATATTTTTGTTCTAAATTATAACTATATTTACTCATTGCATAACAAATAATCCAGAAAATTATTGCAGCAAAAACGTAACCTTCCATAGCAAAACCTAACCATTTAGGATTAGTTTTAGCTAAATTTAACATTCCTACTAGTTCTAATAGACCTACTACAAAGATTAAAGGAGTATCTTTTACTAAAGCTAAAAAAGTATTTGCAATTCCTGGAATTACTAGTTTCAAAGCTTGAGGTAAAATTACAAATATATGCATTTTCCAATATCCCATACCTAAAGATTTAGCAGCCTCATATTGACCTCTAGGAAGTGCTTGTAAACCACCTCTAATGACTTCAGCAACATAAGCGGCTTCAAATAATGCAATGGCTATTATAGCTCTTACTAATTTATCAATGAAAAAATCCTCTGGTAAAAACATCGGAAACATAACAGCTGACATAAATAAAACTGTGATTAAAGGAACTCCTCTCCAAAATTCAATGAAACCAATTGATATATATCTAATTAATGGAAATTCTGATCTCCTACCTAAAGCAAAAGCCATTCCTATTGGAAAACAGAAAATAAGACAGAAAAAGGAAATTATAAAAGTTAGTGATAATCCGCCCCATGCACCTGTTTCCACCCAATTTAGACCATCTAATTTTCCTAATTCAATTAACTCCTCATAAAAAATGAAATATTTTAATAAAATATAAAGTGCCAATGGAACAAATAAAAAATAATAAAATTTAAATTTATTAGGTATAAAAAAACCAACTATAATAGATAGAATTGCTGCAATTATTCCATAGGATAAATCAAAAAATATTGGGCCACCTGAAATAAAGAAAAAAATGAATAAAAATGCAATAAGAGGATAAATAACAACATAATAAAGAGTTAAATACTTTTTAAATCTATCTGTCGCAAAGTATCCTACCGATCCAAGTAAAGTTAAGGCTATAAATGATAAATTTATTCTCCATTGTTCTGCATTTGGATACATTCCATACATAAATCGTCTTAACCAAACTTTAATATAAGTCCAACAAGCGCCAGATCCTGTACAAACATCTTTTGAATCACCCGCAAAACTTGCATCAATAAAGAACCAGCTTAAAATTGGAGGAATTGACTTAATAACTGCAAAAATAATTAACAAAGATAAAATGGCATTAAAATTATTTGTATTTATATGTTTATTTATAAGATCTAGTTGTTTTATCCCACTTAGTTCAATTCTAATGAAAAAAAGACCACTAAAACCAATTATTAATGGCAATATAAAACTTAATGAATCTGGCAAAAAACCAGTTAAATTTGTACTAAAAAAAGAATTAATAAAAACATCTAAAAGACTAATAAAAAATAAAAAAGAACCTAAATACAAAAAAGTATTTAGATTAGATTTATCTGGTTTTAAAAAGTTTATTTTTGACATTTTATTTTTCTTTAATTGCTATTTTTTTATTGTACCAATTCATTAATATTGAAATTGAAACACTTAAACTTAAGTAAGTTAACATAGTTATTGAAACAATTTCGATAGCCTTACCTGTTTGCATCAAAGCAGTTCCTGCAAACACAAGGACTAAATCAGGATATGCAATAGCTGCTGCTAATGATGAATTTTTAGTTAAATTTAAATACTGATTTGTTGTTGGTGGAATTATTATTCTTAAAGCTTGAGGCATTATTACAAGTTTAAGTACTTGATTTGTAGTAAGTCCAATTGATGCTGCAGCTTCTTTTTGACCTTTACTAACACCTTGTATTCCTGCCCTTACACATTCTGCTATAAAAGTTGCTGTATATAAAGATAAAGATAATGTTAAAGCTATAAGTTCAGGTGGTAAACTTACACCACCTTCATATATAAATGATGTTGTTGCTAATTGTTTTAGTTTAGGAACTTCAAATGAAAGATTTACTCCTCCAATTAAAAAACTTAATAAAGGTAATGAAAAAATTAATCCAATTGCAATTAAAAAAACTGGTATTTGTTTACCTTGGGTTTCTTGTACTTTTTTTGCATAAGTTTTTATTATTATAATTGAGACTACAGCTGCTATTATCGAATAAAAAAAGATATTTAAATTCTCCCAAATAAAGGCTGGAACATATAAACCTTTTATAGTTAAAAAAAAAACACCAAACATTGCTTCTGCATCTTGAGGTAAAGGTAAAGCTCTTAATGCTGCAAAATACCAAAAAAATATTTGCAAAAGTAATGGGATATTTCTGAAAAATTCTACATAAAAAGCTGCAAATTTATTAATTAAATAATTTGGAGATAGTCTAGCGATACCAATTATTACTCCTATTATTGTTGCAATAATTATTCCAATTACTGAAACAAGTATAGTATTTAATAAACCAACTAAGTAAGCCCTGAAATAAGAATGAGATCCATCATATTCGATTAAAGAAAATTGAACATCAAATGAAGATTCTTGGGATAAAAAACCATAACCAAAATCAATACCTCTATTTTCCATATTGATTTGTGCATTATAAGTGAAAAAACCAAAAACTAGTATTACAGCCAAAACTGTAATTAATTGTGGAACCATGCTTTTAAGTTTAAAATTCACAATGGGGATAATATATGAGTTTATAAAAAAAGGGCTAGAAAAATCTAGCCCTTTTAAATTGTTTTAAACTTCAATTATCTTGCAGGTGGAACGTAAAGTATTCCGCCTTTAGTCCATAATTGGTTTGGACCTCTGTCTGGTAAAATTCCAGTGTCAGCTATATTTCTCTTATAACTTTCACCATAGTTACCAACTTGCTTGATAATTCTTAAGCTCCACTCATTATCAAGACCAAAAGCAGCACCTAATTCACCTTCAGCTCCAACTAATCTTTTAATAGCTGGATTTTCTGAAGTTTTCATTGAGTCTGCATTTGCTGAAGTGATTCCATATTCTTCTGCTTCAATCATAGCATTTAAAGACCATCTTACGATATCTTCCCATACAGAGTCACCTTGTCTAACAACTGGACCTAATGGTTCTTTAGAAATTGTTTCAGGTAATACAATGTGATCATCTGGATTACTCAATTTTGTTCTTTGAGCAGCTAAACCAGATTTATCAGTTGTATATGTATCACATCTTCCTGCATCATAAGCAGCTACAACTTCGTCAGCTTTTTCAAAAGCTACTGGCTCATAAGAAATTCCTTTAGAGTTAAAGAAGTCTCTCATGTTCAACTCAGTTGTTGTACCAATGTTTGTACAAGCTGAGATACCACTTTTGAATTGACTAGTTGAAGTGATACCTGAACTTTTTCTTACCATGAAACCTTGACCATCATAGAAGTTTACTCCTACGAAAGTAAGTCCAATATCAGCATCTCTAGAAAGAGTCCAAGTTGTGTTTCTTGATAAGATATCAATCTCACCAGAAGTTAAAGCTGTAAATCTTTCTTTAGCACTTAGTGGTGTAAACTTAACTTTGTTTGCATCACCTAGAACTGCAGCAGCTACCGCTCTACATACATCAACGTCAACACCAGTCCAATTTCCTGCAGCATCAGCATTAGAAAATCCTGGAAGACCTTGAGATACTCCACATCTTACAAAACCCTTTTTTTGAGTGTTTTTAAGTGTTTTAGATTTTTTAGCAGCCATAGACTCTGTTGTAAAAGTGAACAACACAGCTACCATAGCAACTAAAGAAGTTAATTGTTTTAAGTATTTAAACATATTTCTTCCTCTTGTTTATTTATTTGTTAACAAATAATTCAAAATAACTTTTGAATATTTATAATTTAAGCATGTTCAAAAATGCTCTTCAAGAAAAATTTAATTGATTTAGTTAATTAGAAGAATTCTAGTCAAGGGAGATTTTTATTAAAAAACTTGTTAAAAAAGCTAGATATGGCGCGCCCTGGAGGATTCGAACCTCCGACCCTCGGTTTAGAAATTTGATGAGTTGTCAAAAAGCACTAAAACAAAAGCATTTTTTTATAAAAAAAATGCTTTTTTAAAAGCTCATTTCGTCATCAGGTCGTCAAGACTGATGAGAAAAAAACTAATTAGTTACAATAAATATTCATAAAAGTTCCAAAAGGTCTAGCTTGACAATTCAAACTTCTTGGTTGAGGGGGATTTAATAACTTTAAACCCTCATTTAATAAATACATATTTGTCAAAACATCAGAGGAATTTGCTCTTCTTTGTTGAACGTTAAGTTGAGCAAGTTTTATCTCTGTATCATACATTTTTAAAACGCATTCTCCCATTTTATCTGTGTTCCTTTTGAAACCTATATATTCGCATTGTTGAATATATCGACTATATTCATTCTCTAATTTTCTTTGTTCAGCTATTTTTTTTTCTTCTTTTATTTTTTGAGCCTCTTTTTGTTTAATTTCGGCTATTTCATTTTGAGTTTCTGGATGTTTTGGATTTATGTAGGAACCTGTAATTCTACATATTTTGTTTTTTATCAAGTCCAAAACCTAATTTACGATTTTTAAATTCTTCACAAACTGCCATTGCATTATTTTCAGCGTCTTTTAAACTTATATTTGACCAGCCATATTGCCCACCAGATTCAGAAACACTTGCTTGAGCCAAATATTTGTTTCCATTATAGAAATCAGTAGCGCAAGAAGATAAAAAGAAGAGACTTATTATAATAAAAATTTTTTTCACAATTAACTTTATCAAAAAATCAAAATTATTAAAAATAAATTTGATAATTAAAATTTATATCGTCATGTGGTCGTCATTGCATATTTTTGAAAGTTAAAAAGAAGAGAACACGTTAAATAAATCGCATAAAACGTGGCGCGCCCTGGAGGATTCGAACCTCCGACCCTCGGTTTAGAAAACCGATGCTCTATCCAGCTGAGCTAAGGGCGCAATATATTTGAGATATACATATACAATAATAACCTAATTTTTAAAAAGAAATTTTTTCATAAGAAGCAAAATTGTTAACAACTCAATTCTACCTACAATCATAAAGAAAATAAGACAATATTTTGTAAAAAAATGAAGATTATTAAAATCAAAATCTGCTAAACCATAAGATTCTGAATTAACTGTATTCATTAATGTTAGAATAGATAATTTAAAAGAATTTTCAAAATTTATTTCATTCAAGCTTAATAAAACTGTTAAAAGAAAAAGAGATAAAATAAAAACTAGTATTGTTAAAAAATATTTATTTATTTCATTAAAATCAAAATTGATTTTAGTAAAGATTAATTTATTCATAAATATATTTTTTGGTTTACTAAATGATAAAATTTGATTAAGTGAATATTTGAATAATGAATAAATCTTAATAAACCTTAAGCCAGAACTTGTAGAAAAAAAAGATCCTCCAATAATTACTAAGATTAAATATATAAAACTCAAATTTGATTGTTTTGACTCAAGTGAAAAACCAATATTTGACATGCTACTTGATATAGCAAGAAGATTATTTGAAAAATTATTATTAAAACTAAAAAAAAGAAAAAAAATTGTTACTACAACAACAAAATAGATTATTAAATGCAAATCCTCATAAAAAAAATTAACATTTTTATTTTTTAAAAAAATCAAATTATAACTAAAAAAAATACTAAAAAAAGAAGTAAGCATCAAAATAGACAAAACAATTATTTGTGAATTTTCTTTAAGTATATTTGAAAGATCATTAACTGGTAAGAAACCTCCAGAGGAAATTAGTGTAAAAGCTAAATTTAATGAATCAAATGACCTTATAGAAAAAATATTTAAAATTAAAAAGATTATAAGTGTAATTCCGGAATATAATAAAAAAATTTTAATTGCTTGTTTTAATACTTCAGAACTATCTAATGAAATAAAATTAGTTAATGTTTTTTTAAAACTTTCATCATAAATATCTATTAAATAAATTATTGAAAATAAAAAATAAAGTCCTCCTATCCATTGAGTTGTTGATCTCCATAATATTAAACTTTGATCTATATGTTTTATATTTTCAAATATAGTAAAACCCGTAGATGTAAAACCCGATATGGCTTCAAAATAAGAATTTAAAAAAGTTAAATTATAAATACTAAAGTAAAAAGGAATAGATAAAATAAAAGGTATTAAAATATAGCCCAAAAAAACTGTTAAAATCTTTTCAAAAATTGATGGTTTATTATCTGTTATTTTAATTTTATAAAGTAAAATTGATATTATTAATGAGATTATTAAACTAAAATAATAAGTATCTAAATTTAAATATAAATTTAGATAATATGAGTAAATTAAATTGAAAAAAGATAAAATCGAAATTAAACCAAAAAAGAAACTCAAATACTTGATTTGTAATCCAAACATCCAATTAAACAGAACTTAATCTAAAAATATTTTCAACAAATGATATTGACTCTTTTTTTACGATAAAAACAACTCTGTCATCTTTTTTAAAAATAAAATTTGATCTTGGAATAATAACTTTTTCATTTCTTAGTACAGCTCCTACTCTTAATTCATCAGGAAGATTTGAATTTTTTATTTCTTTATTAATTAACTCTGAAGTTTCAATTATTTCAGCTTCAATAACTTCATACTCACCATTAGAAATTGTATAAGCATTTTCAATAGTACCTTTGTGAATATGTTTTAAAATACTAGAAACAGTAGTCATTCGAGGGTCAATTAAATCATCAATTTTTAATGAAGATTGAAGCAGTGAATAATTAGGTTTATTAATCAAAGCCATTGTTCTTTTATCATCAATTTTTTTTTGATTTTTTGCAAATTTTTCTACTAGAACACTTACCATTAAGTTGTCTTCATCATCATTTGTTAATGCTAATACAGTTTCTGCTTCATCTAAATTAGCTTCTGTTAAAACTTCTTCATCTAAACCATCTCCATTTATGATAATAGAGTCATTTAATTCATTAGCTAAATATTCTGCACGTAGTTTATTTTTTTCTACAATTTTAACTCTTATCGTATCTAATGTTTCTTCAATATTTTTAGCAAGATTGTATCCAATATTTCCACCTCCAATAATCAAAATTTTTTTTGAAATTTTTTCTAAATGTCCAAATGCTTCAAGAGTTTCAGACATTTGGGTAGAATTAATAATTACATAAATTTTATCATCTTTTTTAACAGCATCGTTTTTTTTAGGAATAAAGAACTTATCTTCTCTATTAATACCAATAATATTAGCTTCAAGTTTTGGATATTTTTTTGTTAATTCATTAAATTTTATATTAATTGATTTACAATTATCTTTAATAAGAATTTCTAATAATCTAATTTTATTGTCAGCAAACGGAACACTATCTAAAGCCCCAGGAGCTTCTAGTTTTCTTTGAATTGATTTAGCTATTTCAATTTCAGGTGAAATAATTACATCAATTGGTAAGTTTTCTTTATTATAAACTCTACTAAATTTTGGGTTCAAATAATCTTGAGATCGAATTCTAGCAATTTTTTTCTGAATATTAAAAATAGAGAAAGCTATTTGACATATCAACATGTTAATTTCATCATTTCTAGTAACAGCTATAATCATATCTGTTTCAGATGCATTAGCTTTTTCAAGTATTGAAGGGTGTGTGGCTTTTCCAACTATTGCTTTAACGTCTAAACTATCATTAATTTTCTGAATATCTTCACTTGATTGGTCTATCACTGTTATTGAATGTCCTTGTTCACTTAATAACTTAGCAATAGTAAATCCCACTCTTCCAGCGCCACAAATAATTATATTCATTTTAATTAAATTCTTTTATTCCTAAGATTTTAAGCTTTCTATGAAGTGCGGTTCTTTCCATTCCGACAAAATTTGCTGTTTTAGATATATTTCCATTAAATTTTTTTAATTGAATAGTTAAATACTCTTTTTCAAAATTTTCTCTAGCTTCTTTTAATGGCACAGATAGGCTATTTTCATTAATTTTTTCATTAAAATTATCACTTTTTAAAGATTCTTTGATAATATTTGAAATCTTATGTTTTGTATCAGGTTGTAAAATTGCAATTCTTTCAATTAGGTTTCTTAATTCTCTAACATTTCCCTGCCAGTTATGATTTAAGATATAACTATCATTTTCATCAATTTCTAATTCTTTAATCTTGTAATTGTCAGAAATTTTTTTTGAAAAATATTTTATTAATAAAGGAATATCTGAAATTCTTTCATTTAAAGATTGAATATTTATCTCAAATACATTTAATCTATGGTAAAGATCCTCCCTGAAATTCCCTATTTTGATTTCTTCTTTTAAATCTTTACTTGAAGAGCAAATTAATCTTACATCGACATTAACATCATTATTACCATTTATTCTTTTAAATTTTTGATCAATTAAAACTCTTAATATTTTTGATTGAATAGTCAAAGGAATTTCTGAAACTTGATCTATTAACAATGTGCCTTGATTTGCTTTTTCTAATGCTCCATATGAAATTGAACCGTTATTTTTTTCTTCTCCAAATAATTCTAATTCATATTTATGTAGATCAAGTAATGCTCCATTTAAAATTATAAATGGTTTACTATTTCTTTTAGATTTTTTGTGAATTTTTCTTGCTATTAATTCTTTACCAGATCCAGATGCTCCATTTATAAGAACTCTACTTTCAGTTATTGAAATTTTATCTATTTGATCTCTTATAATAGATATATTTTTACTATCACCTATTAAATCATAAGAAGAAAATAGTTTGTTTTCATATTCTTTATTTTGATTTTTTAAATTTAAATTTTCAACTGCTCTTCTTACAAAATTTAATAGTCTTGTTTGATCAAAAGGTTTTTCAACAAATTCAAATGCACCATGTTTTAAAGAGTTAACAGCCATTTCTATGTTTGCATGTCCTGTGATTATAATTACAGGTACATCTTTATTTTTAGATTTAATATGAGACAGTAATTCAATTCCATCATTATCACCTTTATCTAACTTAACATCTAATATAGCTACATCAGGTATCTTTTTATCTATTTCATTTAATGCTTGATTATAATTAGCAGCAACTCTGGTTTTATAGCCAGCATCTAAAAGTAATTCATTTAGGATATTTCTAATATCCAAATTATCATCAACTATAAGGATTTCAATTGACATCAAATTTAAAGTTAATCTCTATTTTAGCTCCATCAGGGATAGAAATAAATTCAAGTTCACCGTTATGATCATTAATAATTTTGCTTACTATTGATAAACCTAATCCAGTTCCATTTTTTTTAGTAGTATAATATGGGTTTAAGATTTTTTTAATATTATTTTTTTGATTAAAACCAATACCATTGTCCATTAATATTATTTTAATATGGTCATTATTATCTAAAATTTCAATTGATATTTTCTTTTTAAAATCAGGGTTTTTTTCTAATTTTTGCTCAATACTTTCAATAGAATTTTTAATCAAATTAAAGAAAACTCTTCCAATTTGCTCTTTGTCACATTTTAATAAAATAACATCAGTATCTTTAATTAAGTTAATTTCAATTGACTTGTTAAGCTCAGATAATAATTTAATATTATCATTTAATATTTTAATTAAATCATTTTCTTTTAATATTGGTTTAGGCATTCTAGCAAAATCAGAAAATTCGTTTACTAAATTTTCAATTTGTTTAATTTGACCATTAATAATTTTTAGATTTTCTTTAAAAGAATCCTGATTTTCGTTTAAAATTTGATTGGAATAATTATTTTTAATTCTATCTATAGTTAATTGAATTGGAGTAAGAGGATTCTTAATTTCATGAGCTAGTTTTCTTGCCAAACTACCCCAAGCTTCATATCTTTCGTTAATAATTAATTTTTCTTGTTGATTTTTTAATCGACTAATCATTGAATTAAAGTTTTTATTTAAAACTTCCATGTCTCTATCAGTTTTTATTTCTGGTACTTTTGTATTTAAATTTCCTTTACCTATTTCTAAAGAAGCTAAAATTAGATTATTAATAGATCTGAAAAATCTAGATGAAAACCGTATGGCAATTGTAATAGATATAAATAATAGCAAAGAGACAATTATTATATATATAATTATAAAAGAAATCTTTATACCAGTACTTCTTTCTTCAACGGTATAATAAAAATTAATAGCTTCTTGAGATTCGGTTAAATAATTAGAAATATCTTTATCTAAAAATTTAACTACGTATAAAAATCTATCTTCAAATGACTGAAGTCTCATTATAGCAGCAGAAATATTGGCTTCAGCATTAATAATTTTTAATGGTCGGTCATCATCTAAAACTAAATTCAAAGCTTTATCTAATGGCGGAACATAATCATTTATTTTTACAGTTGAATATAAAAGTTTTTTATTTTTATCAATGATATGTATTTCATCAACATCTCGTATTATCTTTTGAGTTCTTAGAAATCTTGCATACTGTTTAGTATTTTCATTCAAAAATTTAGCACTTTTATTCGTATCAAAAGCTATTAAAACTATATCAGCTTGAATCTTATTTCTAACTTCTTCTACATAACTTTTTGCAAGTTCATAAGAATTGTTAACAACTGTGGTTACTTTTTTGTCAAAATATTTTTCTAGAGCAAATGAAAAAAGGAATAATGAAAATATTGATATTAATATTGATGGGATTAGAGTAAATAAAGAAAAATAAGTAATATATCTTTTGTTTGAGGTTAGACCATCTTTATCAATATCATTTTTAATTGATTTTTTAATTTCAATAAAAATAAATACAAATAATAAAAAAAGTAATAAGATATTTAAAATTAATAAATATTGTAAATTATTTTGATTTAACTGAACAAAGCTTCGATCAATGAATGTTAAAAAAGTTAAAAAACCAATAAATAGTGTGATAATAGATAGAATAATAATGAATATATTTTTTTTCAAAAATTCTAACATTATTTAGAATTATAGCATTTAATCAAATGAACAACTATTTTGTAATATTGGCTGCTGGAAAAGGTAAAAGATTTCATAAAAATCAACCAAAACAATTCTTTTATTATAAAAATAAAGATATTATTGATCATTCAATTGAAAAATCAATAAAATCTAACCTTTTTAAGAAAATAGTTGTTGTAACTAATAATTTACAAAAATTTAAAAATAAAAAATATCCCAAATCAATAAAATTCATTAAAGGTGGTAAAGAAAGATCTGACTCTTCTCTAAAATCTTTAAAATATTTAAAAAAATTTAAACCAAAAAATGTACTTATACACGATGCGGCTAGACCTGATTTTACTATTAATTTATTAAAAAAACTTACTAATCAATTAAGAAAAAATAAAGCAGTAATCCCTTTTATTCATTCAAAAGATTCAACAAAATACAAATTAAAAAATAAAATTTATAACCTTGAAAGAAAAAAAATTATATTAACTCAAACACCTCAAGCATTTAGATATAAAGATTTATATAAACTTGCAATTAAACAAAAAGTTAAAATCGCAGATGAAGCAACTCTTTTTATTAAAAATAATTATAAGATAAAATTTATTTATGGTGAAAATAAAAATAATAAAATTACTTATAAAGATGATATAAAATATCATAAAACTTTCTTTGGTATTGGATTTGATATTCATAGACTAGTAAAAAATAAAAAACTTTATTTAGGTGGAATAAAAATACCATTTCATTCAGGATTAAAAGGTCATTCAGATGGAGATGCAATTTTACATGCTATTATTGATGCATTATTAGGTGCTATGAGAAAAAAAGATATAGGCACTTATTTTCCAAATAATAGAAATAAATTTAAAAATATAAGATCAACAAAAATGTTAAAACCTATTTTAGATAATTTAAATAAAGAAAATTTTTCAATTAATAATCTAGATATAAATTTAATTTGTCAAAAACCCAAAGTTTCAAAATATCGAAACAAAATAATTAATTCAATATCAAAACTTATGGCTTTAGATAAATATAAAATTAATTTAAAAGGTAAAACTGTCGAAAAATTAGGTTTAATCGGAAAAGAAAAAGCTATTGCCTGTGAAGTTATAGCTTCAGTGGCTAAATATGAATAAAATAAATTTCTTATTTGTTACATTATTTGGTATTGGAAAGTTAAAAAAAATACCTGGTAGTTATGCTTCATTAGTTACAACAATATTTTTATTTTTTTTATTTCATATATTTAATATCTCAGTAAATATTGTTTTAATTTCAGTTATATTAATCTTTTTTATCTCACTTTATTCTGTAAATATTTTTATAAAAGATTTGGATAATAAAGATCCAAAAGAAATAGTTATTGATGAATTTATTGGTCAATCAATTCCTATTTGTCTTTATGAAATTGCACATGTAGGAACAAAGGAAACTAGCCAAGTATTAACATTTTATTTCATAATGTTTATCCTATTTAGAATTTTTGACATCATTAAGCCCTATCCAGTAAGTTATTATGATAAAAACTTTAAAAACAGTTTTGGTGTTATTATGGATGATGTCTGTGCTGGATTATATGTTGTAGCTGTTCTTGTTTTATATATGGTAATTACTACATGAAAAAACTTTCACAAAAAATAGTTAAATTATTAAGCAAAAAAAAAATTAAAGTTTCTTTTGCTGAATCTTGTACAGGTGGTTTACTTTCAAGTTCTATTACATCAATAAGTGGATCTTCAAAAGTTTTTACCCTTGGATTAATTACTTATTCAAATCAAACAAAAATTAACATTCTTAAAGTTCCTAAAAAAATAATAATAAAACATGGAGCTGTAAGTTATGAAACTTGTTTATCTATGGTTAAAAATTTAAACAAAATTAGCAAAACTAATATCTCTGTATCAATTACTGGTGTTGCAGGACCTAAAGGAGGTACTAAACAAAAACCTGTAGGTTTGGTATTTATTGGTATTAAAAAAGGTAATAAAACAATAGTTAAAAAATACCTATTTAAAAATAAGAAAAGAAACTTAATTCAAAAGGCTACTGTAAAAAAAGCTTTAAATTTAGTCTTAAGACTTGCTAAATAACTTTTCTGCTCTTTTTTGAAAAGCATCAGCTATTTTTTCAAGTCCAAATTGAAAAGAAACAATCATTAAAGAATTTAAAAATTTATTTTTAATCTCAAAATCTATGTCAAAAGTAACTTCTGTTGCATTTTCTTTTTTATTAAACTTCCAATTATTTGATAAATGATTTAAAGGTCCATCAATATTTTTAACAAATATAACATCATTTATTTTATTAAATGTTACATCACTTTTATAAGTATCTTTAAATGGTCCTTTGCCAATAGTAAGATCAGCTATAATTTTTTTTAAATCACCTTCATTTTTAATTTCATGAATTTTAGCATCATGACAAAAAGGAACAAATTCAGGATATTTTTCAATATCTAAAACTAAATTTATTAGATCATCCTTTTTACATTCAATTAATCTCTTAACTGAAGCTTTTGGCATTAATGATTCTTAATTCTATTTTTTTGAAGTTTAGCAAAATCTTCATCGGCATGATATGAGGATCTTGTTAAGGGTGAAGAAGAAACTAAAAGAAATCCTTTTGATTTTGCAATTAATTCCAGTTCTTTAAATTCATCTGGATGATAATATCTTTCAAGTGGATGATGTTTGACAGATGGTTGTAAATATTGACCAATTGTTAAGAAGTCTACATCGGCTGATCTTAAATCATCCATTACTTGGATTATTTCATTATGTTCTTCACCTAAACCAACCATAATCCCTGATTTGGTGAATATTTTATTATTATTTTTTTTTGCATTTTTCAATAGTTCAAGAGATGCAAAGTATCTTGCTCCAGGTCTAACTTTTACATAAAGGCTTGGTACTGTTTCAATGTTATGATTAAATACATCAGGATTTGCCTCTAGTATTTTCTTATAAGACTCTCCTTTTCTTAAAAAATCAGGTGTTAAAACTTCAACAGTTGTAGCTGGGTTTTTGTTTCTAGTAGTTTCTACAACTTTTTTAAAATGGTTTGACCCTCCATCATCTAAATCATCTCTATCAACTGAAGTAATTACCACATGTTTAAGTTCAAGTTTTTTTACTGCATTAGCTATTTTAATATCCTCAAATGGATCTAATTTTTCAGGTTTGCCAGTTTTAACATCGCAGAATGAACAAGCTCTCGTACATGTATCTCCCATAATCATAAATGTTGCATGCCTCTTGCTCCAACATTCAGTGATATTCGGACAGTTGGCTTCTTGACATACTGTAACTAAATTACTTTTATTAACTACAGTTTTTGTTAAAAAAAATTCTCTACTGTTTATAAGTTTTGATCTTATCCAATCAGGTTTCTTCTTAATTGGATTAATAGGATTTTTAACTTTTTCAGGATGTCGAGGTCTAATTTTTTGTGTCATTATCTTTTATTATATAAATTGTCTCATTTTTTTTACCAAATAAGAATCTTTCTCTAATTAAAATTTCTATATAATCAAGATCTAGATTGTCACTTAGTAGTGAATTTTTCAAATCTAAATTATTTATTTTATTAATTAATATAAGTTCGCCTTGTTGAAGATTGTTTAAAATTTGTTTCTTTTCAAAATATGAAATAAGTCCTCTTTGGCCTGATAAAAGATTAAAGAAAAAATATAAAATCAAGAATGTTGAAATTAATAAAAAATAATTTTTTTTTAATCTTTTAAGCATTAATGAATCTTATTCATTCTAGCTCTTTTTCCAAGTTCTTCTTCTATACGGATTAATTGATTATATTTAGCTACTCTTTCAGATCTAGCTAAAGATCCTGTTTTTATTTGATTTGAATTAGTTCCAACTGCCAAATCGGCAATAAATGTATCTTCACTATCACCAGATCTGTGAGAAATAATTGTTTTAAATCCTATGATCTGAGCAAATTTAATAACATCTATTGTCTCTGAAACTGTTCCAATTTGATTTAATTTAATCAAAATTGCATTTGAAGACATATTTAAAAAACCTTTCTTAAGTCTTTCAAGATTAGTAACATAAAGATCATCCCCTACTATTTGAACTTTTTTTATTGATTTCATTAATTTATTCCATGATTTCCAATCATTTTCTGCAAATGGATCTTCTATTGATTTAATTTTATATTTATTAATCATTTTTTTGTACTCTTGAATAGATTTATCAGCAGAAATATATTTTTTAGAATGAATAGAATATTTATTTTTTTTATATAACTCACTAGCTGCAACATCCAAACATATAGACACATCTTTACCATTCACAAAACCAGATCTTTTAATTGCAGATACTATTAAATCTAAAGCTTGGTTATTATTACTAATCATAGGTGCAAAACCACCTTCATCTCCTACAGATGTTGATAATCCTTTACTTTTAATAAGATTATTTAAATTTTTAATTACAACAAAACAAATTCTCATAGACTCAGAAAAACTTTTGGCCCTATCTGGTCTAATCATAAATTCTTGTATCCTAAGACCATTATTAGCATGAACACCTCCATTAATTATGTTCATCAAAGGATATGGTAACTGAAAATTTTTTTTTACTAGAAAAGATCTATAAAGAGGTATTTTTTTAACTTTTGCTGAAAGTTTTTTTGCTGCCATTGAAACAGCAAGTATGGTATTCGCTCCTAATTTATTTTTTTGCCTAGTGCCGTCTAAATTAATCATTAAAGCATCTATTTTTTCTTGGTTGTGAATATTTTGTCCTTTTAATTTTTTTGAAATATTTGTATTAACTAAATTTACTGCACTTAATACACTTTTGCCTAAATAACGTTTGTTATTTTTATCTCTTTTTTCAAATGCCTCGTAATTTCCTGTTGAAGCGCCAGAAGGACAAATTGAAGATGCACTATTATTTTTTACAAAAACTTCAGCTTCAACAGTTGGATTTCCTCTACTGTCAAAAACTTGACGGGCTCTAACTTTTAAAATTTTACTCACTAATTTTTAATTAAACTATCTATGTCTGTAAGTTGTTTTAATAAATTTTCTAATTTGTTTAATGGAACCATGTTAGGTCCATCAGATGGAGCATTATCGGGATCTTGATGAGTTTCTATAAATACTCCAGCTACTCCTACGGCAACAGCTGCTCTTGCTAAGTGTTCAACAAATTCTCTTTGGCCACCACTTTTTTCACCAAGTCCTCCTGGTTGTTGTACTGAATGAGTTGCATCAAAAATTACTGGATAACCATTTTTTGCCATAATAGGTAATGATCTCATATCTGAAACAAGAGTATTATAGCCAAAACTCGCACCTCTTTCTGTGACTAAAATATTTTTATTTCCTGAGTCTGAAATTTTTTTTGTAACATTAACCATATCCCATGGTGCTAAAAATTGTCCTTTTTTGACATTTATAATTTTTTTAGTTTTAGCTGCAGCAATTAATAAATCAGTTTGTCTACATAAAAAAGCTGGTATCTGAAGTATATCTACATGATTACTTACTATCGAGCACTGTTCAATATTATGAATATCTGTTAAAATTGGAATGTCTAATTCTTTTCTGATTTTATCGAAAACAGGTAATGAAGCATCTAAACCCGCGCCTCTTTTACCTTTTAAACTAGTTCTATTGGCCTTATCAAAAGATGTTTTGTAGATAAAACCAAGATTAAATTTTTTTGTAATCTCTAGTATTTTTCCTGCCATATCCATTGCATGTTGCTCTGTTTCTAATTGGCAAGGTCCTGCAATAATACAAATTTTATTACCATTTGAGATTTCTATATTTCCACAATTTACTTTAATGCTATTCATCTATGATTTTTTGATGCCTTGATAAATGATGAGAATAAAGGATGTGGGGCCAAAGGTCTAGATTTAAATTCTGGATGAAACTGAACTCCTATAAACCATGGATGATTTTTAAGTTCAATTATTTCTGGCAACTTACCGTCGGGAGATATGCCTGAAAAAGACATACCATTTTTCTCAAATTTTTCCTTAAAAGCAATATTAACTTCATATCTATGACGGTGTCTTTCTTTAATTAAATTTTTTCCATAAATTTTTTGAATCATTGAATTTTTCTTTAATTTTGCATCATAAGATCCAAGTCTCATAGTACCACCCAAATTTTTATCAGTACCTTTGATTGTTTTGCCATCTTTGTTCCATTCATTAATTAAACCTATAATCGGTAAACCTTTTTTATCAAACTCACTTGAGGTAGCTTTTTTTAAATAAAGTTTATTTCTTGCAAATTCAATTATAGCCATCTGCATTCCATAACAAATGCCAAGAAATGGGATTTTATTATTTCTTGCATATTTAATTGCTTCAATTTTTCCATCTGTGCCTCTTTTACCAAAACCTCCTGGAATTAAAATCCCAGAAATATCTTTAAGCTTAGATTTTATTTCTGATACTTTTAATTTTTCTGAATCTATTCGTACCAATTTTACTTTTACGTTATTATTAATACCACCATGGGTAAGAGCTTCATCAAGAGATTTGTAGGCATCTTTTAGTTCAACATATTTGCCAATTATAGCTATATTTACTTGTTTTTTCTTTTGTAATATTATTTTTGTAATTTTTTTCCATGGACTTAAATTTACAGGTTTTTTTGATTTTAGTTTAAAATAATCTAAAACTTGAATATCTAATTTTTCTTTAGAGAAACTTATTGGAGCTTCATATATAGTTTTTACATCTACTGTTTCAATTACATTTTTAATATCAATATTACAAAATAAAGATATTTTTTTACGATGTTCCAGAGGTATAGGTCTTTCTGATCTACAAATTATTATGTCGGGTTGAACACCAATACTTCTTAATTCTTTAACTGAATGTTGTGTGGGTTTTGTTTTAATTTCATCTGAAGATTTTAAATAAGGAACAAGAGTAAGGTGAATAAATAATGCATTTTTTTTTCCGATATCATTAGCAAATTGTCTTATTGCTTCAACAAAAGGCAAACTTTCGATATCTCCAACAGTACCTCCAATTTCACAAATGATAAAATCTTCTTTTGAAGAATCATTTTTTATGAATTCTTTTATACGATCAGTAATATGTGGAATAACCTGAACTGTTTTACCAAGGTACTTACCTTTACGTTCTTTTCGAAGTACATCGTTATAAATTTTACCTGTAGTTATGTTGTCTGATTTTTTTGCAGAAACTCCTGAAAATCTTTCATAATGTCCCAAATCAAGATCGGTTTCAGCTCCATCATCAGTTACAAAAACTTCACCATGTTGAAATGGACTCATTGTACCAGGGTCAACATTTAAATAAGGATCTAATTTTCTTAATCTAACTTTATAGCCTCTTGATTGAAGAAGATAAGCCAGAGATGCTGAAGAAAGTCCTTTTCCTAAAGATGAAACCACGCCGCCCGTGACAAAAATAAATCGCGCCATGGAAGTATCTTATAACGGATAAAAAAGTAATTGAAAAGTATTAATTATTATTTTCTGGAATTGAAGGTGTATCTTCAGTATTTTCTTCAATTGTGTCCAAAACTGAAGAGGTTGGAGCTAAATCACCTCTTGAGACTATAGTTAATCCTAAGCTACAAATAATAAATAAAGTTGCAACAACAGCTGTTGCCTTTGTCATAAAATTACCTGCTGATCTTGAAAACATAAAACTTTCTTGGGAAACTCCAATTCCAAGTGCACCACCTTCAGATTTTTGGATCAAAACTAATAAAACCAGAATGATCGCACATACAATGTTTAGTACTAATAATATATTTTCCATGGGGGTTAATTATATGTTTTTTTAATTATATCAATAAATTTTTTTGGATCTTGAGATGCCCCACCTATCAAATAACCATCTATATTATTAATTAATTTTAATTCATAAATATTTTTAGGATTAACTGATCCACCATATAAAACTTTATTATTTTTAATTTTTTTTTTTATGAAATCTATTGTTTTAAATAATTCATTGGATTTTGGAATTAAACCTGTCCCAATAGACCAAACTGGTTCATAAGCTATTATTACATTTTTTTTATTTTTTATCTTATTTAAACCTAATTTAATTTGTTTATTCAAAATTTTCTTGGTAATTTTTTTTCTTTTTTCTTGTAAAGTTTCACCAATACAAAAAATTACTTTAAGACCAGATTTTAAAGCATTTTTAATTTTAAGATTAATTAATTTATTAGTTTCACCAGCTTGTCTATTTTCTGAATGTCCAATAATAACATATTTTGCACCAACATTTTTCAACATCATGGAATTGATTGAACCAGTAAATGCTCCATAAGTATCTTGTTCATGGCAATTTTGTGCACCAACATCAATATTAGTGTTTTTTAATTTTTTTGACATAGGTCGTATTAAAGTACTTGGCGGACAGTAAATTATTTTTATAAATTTATTTTTTTTAAAGGTTTTAAAAAATTTAACCACCTTATGTATTGAATTTAAGGAATTTAAACCACCAAACATTTTCCAATTAGCAATAAAATACATATATTTATTTGTCATCTGCTATATTTTAATCTATAGGTTTGCTTTTTATAGATCAATAAATTTATAGAGTAATGATAAGTAGTTTTAGAAATTTTGCCAAAACTAAATTTGCTGGCTTGTTAGTTTTTATAATAATTATCCCATTTGTATTTTGGGGCATGGGAGGTATGTTTAGTAGTGGAAATTCTAACAATGTAGCTAAAATAAATAATACAAATATTTCTACAAAAGAATTTATAGATTATTTAAATAACTCCGGTGTTGCCCAACAAACAATTAAGGAAAATTTAAATAATAATATAATTGAAGAACTCTTATCTGGACTTGTTTCAACTACATTATTAAATTTAGAAATTAAAGATTTTGACCTTATTATTACAGAAATAACATTGTTAAAAAAAATTAAAGAAAATAAAAATTTTCTCGCAGAAAATGGTAAATTTCAAAGATTAAAATACGAAAAATTTTTACTTGAAAACAATTTAACAGCACCAAGCTTTGAACAAAGATTAAAAAACAAAGAATTACAAAAAAATTTATTTGATTATATAGGTGCTGGAACAGTTTCTCCGGAATTTTTAATAAAAAAATTATATGAA
>CACFTS010000011.1 GCA_902569285.1 uncultured Pelagibacteraceae bacterium
GTACCACACAAAACTAAAAAAGAATTTTTTTTTCAAAAATATTTGAAAAATGATGAGTATGGATTAGATATTTTAAATGATTTAAATGGAAATTATGTTCATCATTGTTGTCGAAAAAAAATTTTAATTAGATCAGGGGATACTGATAAAGCTAAAATTGTAAAAAGTAAAATTTTTAAAAATTTTGCAAGAAAGCTGAGCTATTTTTTAAAACATACTGGTATAATTGATGTAGATTTTATTTATAAAAATAACAAAATTTTTATTTTAGATATAAATTGTAGAATAGGTGGTGGTTATCCCTTTACTCATTTATATGGTTACAATTATATTGACAAAATTTTATCGTTAATTAAAAACCCCAACAAAAAAATTATTATCTCTGAAAAACCAAAAGATTCAGGTATTATCTTTACAAAAGGAATTTCTATTTACAAACATAAATGAATTTAAAAAAAACCTATATTATTGCTGAAGTAGGACCAAATCATCAAGGTTCTTTAAAGATAGCAAAAGATTACGTAAAAAAACTATCATCAATTGGTGTTGATGCCGTAAAGTTTCAAATCGGAATTGCAGATGAGATTTATTCAAATGATGCGTTTAAACCAAAATATCAACAGAGCAAAAAAAATAGATCTAAAAATATACTAACACTTGCGAAAAAAAGACTTTTAAAATTTGATAATTTTAACTCTCTCTACAAAGAGTGCAAAAAACACAAAGTTGATTTTATTTGTTCTGCATTTGATTTAAAAAGTTTAAAATTTTTATTTAAACACACAAGTTTCCCTTTTTTTAAAATTGCATCTGGTGAGATTCATTCATTGGATACACTAAATTTTATTTCCAGAAAAAAAAAGCCGATTTTACTATCAACAGGTATGTCCAATATATTGGATATCAAGAAAAGTCTAAAAATCTTAAATAAGTTTCACAAACAAGACATAATTATTTTACATTGTGTAAGTAATTATCCAACAAAAATAGATAATTTGAATCTAAATTTTATAAATACTTTAAAAAAAAAATTTAATTATCCTGTCGGATTTTCTGATCATTCCCAAGAGTTATTGCCTTCTTTGCTAGCAGTATCATTAGGAGCAAAGGTAATTGAAAAACATGTAACATTAAATAAGAAATGGGAGGGTCCAGATCATAAGGCTTCTCTGGATATAAAAGAATTTAAAAATCTTATAAAATTAATAAGAAAAACAGAGAATATTTTAGGAAGAGAAAAAAAAATTATTACACAAGAAGAAAAATTGAATTCTCTAGCATCAAAAAAAAGCTGTGTAACTAATGTTGATTTGAAAAAAGGTGATAAAATTTTAAAAAAAAATATATCCTTTAAAAGACCTGGAACAGGATTAAGTCCTTTAGAAGTTAAAAAAATTATTAATAAAAAAGTTAAAAATAATATTAAAAAAAACTCATTAATAAAATTATCATCATTGTCATGAAAAAAAATAAAATACCAAAAATGCTTATAAATGATTTCAAAAAAATTTTTAAAAAAAGAAGCAAACAACTTCATACGCCTATATTTAAAGGAAATGAAATAAAATATTTAAAGGAATGCATAGAATCAAGTTACGTGTCATATGTAGGAAAATTTGTAAAAAAATTTGAAAAAAGATTATGTCAATATACTAAGTCAAATTTTTCTGTTGCAGTAAATTCAGGCACAGCAGCTTTACATTTGATTCTACATTATCTTAATATTAATGAAAAAAATGAGGTCTTATTACCAAGTCTAACTTATGTTGCGACTGCGAATGCGGTAAAATATTGTAATGCTGAACCTAATTTTGTTGATATTGAAAAAAAAACTTTAGGAGTATGTCCAATTAAACTAGAAAAATATTTAAAAAAAATCTGTATTTTTAAAAATGGTAAAACAATAAACAAACATACTGGAAAAGAATTAAAAGCTCTTATTGTAGTTCATCTTTATGGATTTCCAGCTCAAGTGGTTAAGTTAAAAAAAATTTGTAAAAAATATAATTTACTAATGATAGAAGATGCAGCTGAGGCATTAGGATCATTCTATAAAAAAAAACATCTAGGTACCTGGGGTGATTTTGGTATTTTGAGTTTTAATGGAAATAAAATAATTACTACCGGTGGTGGTGGAGCAATATTAGCAAAAAAAAAATATCAAGAAAAATATTTTAGACATATATCCACTCATTCGAAATTAAACATTAAGAATGATCACGTACATGATCAAATTGGTTTTAATTATAGAATGACAAATTTATCAGCCGCTGTTGGTTGTGCACAATTAGAAAATATAAATGAAATTATTAAATCAAAACGCTTGAATCATAAATTTTACAAAAAAAAATTAGAAAAAAATAATTATTGTTCAATATTAGAAGAACCAAAAAATTCCAGAATAAATTATTGGCTTATAACAGCAGTATTCAAAAGCCTAAAAAAAAAACAAAATTTTATATCTGATATGAATAAAGTTGGTTTAGGATTAAGAAATTTATGGAGACCTCTTCATAGCCTTAAAATTTACAATCGTTGTCAGTCCGATAATTTAGATAATTCTAATGAAATATTTGATAAAGCATTAAATTTACCAAGTAGCCCTTTTTTATTTAAAAACTTTAATGAAAACTAAAATCTTAGCATATTCAGTTGGTAGATCAGATTTAGATAGGTATAAACCTATTTTAAAACATTTACATAATCGTGGGAATGTAAAGCTTATAACAGTTGGATCGTATATTCATTATTTATCTGTTTTTGGTAAAACTCACAAATATTTGGAAAAATATAATTTACAAAAAAGAAATATAAATAATAAACTGACTGATAGTCCTAAATTCATTGCAGAAAATTTAGCCAGGGAAATAAAGTTTATTACCAAAATTATTACAAAAGAAAAACCACACATAATTATTGCTCTTGGCGATAGGTATGAGATGTTAGCTGCTCCTATTTCGGCCATACCTTTCAATATACCTATTGTTCATTTTTATGGAGGAGCAATCACTTATGGTGCAATTGATGAACTTGTGAGACATTCAATAACAAAAATGAGCCATTTTCATCTCACTGCTCATAAGATTTATTCCAACAGAATTTTAAGAATGGGTGAGGAGAACTGGAGGGTTAAAACAGTTGGCATTTTAAATATTAAAAATTTAAAAAAACAAAAAATTTTAAGAGATAGCCAGACCAAAAAAATTTTAAAATTAGACTTGAGAAATAAAACACTATTAGTTACTGTTCATCCAACAACATTAGATAATTTTAACCTTAAAAATGATCTCAAAAACTTGTTAAAAGCACTAAAAAAAACAAAGATGCAGGTGATCTTCACTTACCCAAACTCTGACCATGGTCATAAAATTATCATTAATTCAATTTCAAATTTTTGCAAAAATTCAAAAAAATATGTCTTTTTAAAAAATTTATCATTGGCTTTATATCCTACATTGTTAAAAAAATGTGTGGCTATGGTGGGAAATTCATCAAGTGGAATTGTAGAGTCTGCGAGTTTTAATATGCCAGTAGTAAATTTAGGAACTAGACAAGATGGTAAAATTCATGGAAAAAATATTGTTAATTGTGATTTTAAGTATGTAAATATTTTAAATGCAATTAAAAAAGTAAATTCTAGAAATTTTTTAAAATCTATCAGAAACCTTAAAAATCATTATGAGCCTAAAATATCTATAAATAATATATGCAGTTTAATTTTAAAATTAAGAACTAATAAAAAAACTTTAAATAAAAAATTTAATCAATCGAATTATTAAATGTTTAAATATTACTTAATTAAAAAAAATGAAAATTTAAAATCTGCCCTAAATTTCTTAAACAGAAATCCTGATAAGTGTTTAGTTGTTCAAAATAATAGTGGTAAACTCTTAGGTACCTTAACTGATGGTGACATTCGAAGATCTATAATTAAAGGATTAGATTTTGAAGATAAAATATCAAATATTTATAACAAAAAACCTTTTTATATTAATCAAAATAATAAGAAAAAAATAAAAATTTCAGATCAATTATTAAAAAATTATTCAGTAATTCCAATTGTTAATTCAAAAAAAAAAATTATTGACCTTAAAAGTAAAAATTTGTCAAAAATAGATAAAAACCAAAAAAATTTTACTAAAATCAATTTAAAAAAAGTTCCAGTCATTATAATGGCAGGTGGTGAAGGCAAGAGATTGTTACCTCATACAGCTATTTTACCAAAGCCATTAATTCTTTATCAGGGAAAATCTTTAGCTGAACACATTATTTCTAGGTTCAAAGAGTATGGCTTAGATACTTTTATATTAACAATTAAATATAAGAGTAATTTAATGAAAGCATATTTTTCTGATTTAATAAAAGATATAAAAGTAAGCTTTATATATGAAAGCAAATCACTTGGTACAGCGGGCTCTTTATACAAGTTGATAAAAAAAAAGAGCCAGAACTTTTTTGTAATTAATTGCGATACTATAATTAGATGTGATTATATATCCTTGCTTAATTATCATATAGAAAACAAGCATGATTTGACAATTGTAGTTTCTAAAAAGAAGCAAGTATTTAATTATGGATCTTGTATTATTAAAAAAAATGGCACTCTCAAACAAATAATCGAAAAACCATCCACAATGCATTTAGCAAATACCGGTCTTTATGTAATTAATAAAAAATCAATAAAAATTATTAAAAAAAATGAAAAAATTGGAATGGATCAACTTATATCCAAGCTTATAAAAAAGAAATATAAAATCGGAATTTTTCCAATTGATGATGATGAATGGCAAGATTTAGGTAGTTGGGATAAATTTTTAACTCTCAATAAACAAATTAATTAAAAAAATGTTATTTGGTAAATCAATTTTAGCAATTATACCAGTAAGATTAGGTAGTAAGAGATTTAGGTATAAAAATTTAAGAACATTCAGAGGAAAACCTCTATTCTTAAATACACTTAAATTAGCAAAAAGATGTAAATTAATAGATAAAATAATAGTATCATCAGAAAATAAGAAAATTTCACTAAGATTTAACCATACCAAAAATGTTTTTTTTAGACTAAGGCCAGAAAGATTTGCTACCGACAAAACCAAGGCCAGTGAAGTAATAATAGATGTTTTAGATAATATAAAAAAAAAATATGATTATTTTATTTATTTACAACCAACATCTCCTTTGAGAAATATTTTTGATATCGAAAGTTCCTTAAAAAAAATAATTTATAAAAATAAAAAAAGTTTAATTTCAGTAACTGAAAAAAATTGTGTTCCAAATGGAGCAATTTATATAAGTAAGATAGATGAATACAGGAAAACAAAGATTTTCAAAAATGACTTATTTAGTAATTATAAAATGCCAAAAAATAGATCAGTAGACATTGATTACGTTACAGATTTTGAGAAAGCAAAAAGAATTAATTTTTACTAAAATACAAATGAGAATTATCGCAAGACTAGATATTAAAAATTTTAATTTGATTAAAAGTAGAAATTTAGAGGGCTTAAAAGTAGTTGGGAATCCAAATTTATATGCATCAAAATATTATTCAGAAGGAGCTGACGAATTAATATTTATGGATTTAGTTGCTAGTCTTTACAATCGAAATAGTCTCTACGAAATTGTAAAACAAGCTTCAAAAAATATATTCATACCATTTACTGTTGGTGGTGGAATTAGATCAATCGATGATGCTTTAAAAATTTTTGACTCAGGTGCGGATAAGATAGCGATAAATACTGCAGCAATTAAAGATCCCAATTTAGTTAAAGTTTTGTCAAAAAGATTTGGATCTCAAGCAATAGTTTTATCAATAGAGGCTAAAAAAATTAATGAAAAAAAGTGGGAAGCTTATATTGAGTGTGGTAGACAAGACACAGGAGTGGATGTTGTGGATTGGGCCAAAAAAAATGCTGACAATGGAGCCGGTGAAATTTTATTAACATCAATTGATCAAGAAGGCACATCAAAAGGTTTTGATTGTGATTTAATTGAGTCTGTTACATCTGCTGTAAATTTACCTTTATTAGCAAGTGGTGGTTTTGGAAGTTTAAACGATATTGAGAAAGTATCTAAATTAAATGTTGATGGAGTCGTAATAGCAGATGCAATCCATTTTAATAAAATAAATTTACATTCAATTAAAAACAAAGCAAAAGAATTAGGTTTGAAAGTGAGAAACTTTTAAAAATGAAATCAGTGAGTATATTAGATTATGGTTGTGGAAATATTTTGAGTTTAAAACGTGCAGTTATGGAGTCAGGTTTAGATGTAAAATTTTGTAATGATGAAAAAAATTTATTAGAGTCTAATTTTCTTATTCTCCCAGGAGTGGGTGCATTTGAAAATGCCATGAATTTACTTAAACAAAGTAATTTAATAGATGCCTTAAAAGAATATTCTTTAATCAAAAAAAAACCAATTTTAGGAATTTGTTTAGGAATGCAATTGCTATTAACTAAAAGTTATGAAATGGGAGAAAATCAAGGTTTGGACATTATTAAAGGAGCTAACATACTTATAAAAAGCAATTTAAAAAGTCCTAAATTTAAAATTCCTCATATCGATTGGGAAGAAATTTATTTTTGTAAAAATTTATTATCTAAAGATTTAATTTTTAAAGATTTAGATCGAAAAAGTTTTTATTTTGTGCATTCTTATATGGCTTCTCTAGAAAATCCTGAAAACTTAGTTGCATATAGCCAATACCATGATGTAAAAATTCCTGCAATAATTCAGTCTAATAATATTATAGGATGTCAATTTCATCCAGAAAAGAGTGGAACAAATGGTTTAAAACTTTTAGAAAGTGCATTCAAATTAATATGAAAAAAACAATTGGAATTGTTGGATTTAAAAAACATGAACTTTCAAAGGTCAAAAAAAAATATAATAAATTTGATTTTATTGACATTAACGATAATAATTTTTTTACAAAAAAAATTATTAATATAAATGCTTTACTTGTTTTGTATGAATATCCAGTAAAAAAAAACTTATCGATTTTTTTAAAATATAAATTTAAGATATTTAAAAAATTAAAATGGGTACATTTAACAAGAGCAGGGGTAGATGAGTGTGAACCTTATTTGAAATCATACCATTTTAAACTTACGGCAGGAAAAAAAATACAAGGACCAAATGTTTCTGAGCATTGTTTAGCCATGCTCTTGTCCATATCCCGTGGATTGTTTGATCAATTTAATCGTAATAAATATACTCATAGACCAACAGAAATTTTAAATAAGAAAATTTTGGTTGTAGGCCTAGGAGGCATTGGAACAGAAATATCTAAAAAATTAAATATGTTTGGTGCAAAAATAGATTCTGTTGATCACTCATTCACCAAAAAATCATTTATAAAAAAAAACTTTAGTTTAAGAAATTTGAGTAAAATAATAGGTAATTATGATATCATCATAAATTCTTTACCATTAACAAAAATTACTAAAAATCTTTTCAATAAAAAAATTTTTAATTCTATGAAGAAATTATCTATTTTTTTGAGTGTTTCGAGAGATCAAACAATAAATATTAAAGATTTCAAAAAATTTTTAAAAACCAATAAATTATTTGGAGTAGCAATAGATAATACTGGCTCATTTAAAATGAAAAATAAAATTGAGTACAACAAAAAATATAATTTTTTATTAACAGATCATTTGGCAGGTGTAACCACTGATAATCAGAGAAGAACAAAGCTAATTTATGATAATATTGATGCTTATGTAAAAAACAAAAAAATAAATTTTTTAGTATCAAAACAAAAAGGTTATTAATTGAAAATTTTAAAACAGACAATTAATTCATACGAAGGTACGTATAGCTTGGGATATGATAAAAGTTATCCAAGTATAGAACTTGTAAGAATTGAAAAAATTTTTTTTAATGAAAAAGGACATGTGCTAGATTTTGGGTGTGGCCCAGGCACAAATGGTATTCATTTTTTAAAAAATGGTTACAAAGTCACTTTTTGTGACATTTCAATAAATGCATTAAAAAAAGTAAAAGAAAAAATTAAAAAAAATAAATTAAAAAAAAATTTTAAAATAATAAATCTTGTCAAAAATCAAAAATTTTTTAAAGAAAAGTTAAATACTTTTGATTATATTATTTGTCTTTCTGTATTAAATAATTTCAAAAATAAAAAAACTGCACAATTTTACTTAAGTCAATTTCATAAATTATTAAAAAAAAACGGAAAGCTAATAGTTGATAGCAATTTAAAAGACAATCATAATTATAAGATTGTGAACAAGAGAAAAAATATTTATACTACGAATCCAAAAAATAATTTTAATTTAAAAATGTTTTTCCCTAAGAAAAAAGAATTTATAAATATGATAAAAAATAATGGATTTAGAGTTGATGATGTTGGATTTTTAAATTTTAAAATATTTAGTACTTTTGAAAAAGAAATTATAATTAGTGCAACTAAATTATGATAAAAAAAATAGATATATCAAAAAAATATAATTTACCAAGCGAAGTACATTTTTGTAAAAAATGTGTAATTTCAAATCAACGACCAAGAATAGTTATAGATTCAGAGGGTATTTGTAGTGCATGTAGATATTTTGAATATAAGAGTAAAATTGACTGGGATAAAAGGGAAGAAGAATTGCTCGAATTGTTAGATAAACATAGAAGTTGCAGTGAAAGATATGATTGTGTAGTCCCGTCATCAGGTGGAAAAGACTCAGCTTTTGTTGCTCATGAATTAAAAACAAAGTACGGCATGAACCCCTTAACTGTTACTTGGTCACCATTAAAATATACTGATATTGGATGGAAAAATTTAAATAATTTTAATGATAGCGGTTTCAATGTTATTTTAGGTATGCCTCAAGGAGATATAAAACGAAAACTTTGTCGTGAAGCTTTAATTGAAATGGGTGATCCATTTCAGGGATTTATTTATGGACAAGTTCTATTTCCACTTACTATTGCAATAAAATTTGGTATCGAATTAATTTTTAGAGGTGAAAATGCTGAGGCCGAATACGGTGGATCTCCTGAAAGTTGGAATAAAAAATATTTAAGTATTGATGAATTTAAAAAAATATATTTTTCAAATTACGAATTAGATTTTTGGTTAAAAAAAGGATTTGAAAGAAAAGACCTAAGTTTTTTTTATCCACCCAATCCAGATGAATTAAAAGACAAAGTCTGTAATTCATATTTTTATGGTTATTATAGAAATTGGTCAAATCATAGTAATTTTTATTATGCTTCAAAACACACTGGATTTGAACCCAATGTAAGAAGAACCGAAGGAACATATACAAAGTATTCTTCAATAGATGACAAGTTAGACACATTTCATCATTGGTTTGCACTTTTAAAGTTTGGACACGGAAGATGTACTTCAAATGCTGCTAGAGAAGTTAGAGAGGGGTACATTACAAGGGAAGAAGCTATAGCTCTTGTTCATAAATATGACATAGAATTTCCAAATTTGTATTTTAAAGAATTTTTAGAATTTACAAATTTGAACGAAGATGAATTTTGGAATATCGCAGCAGCGTGGAGAAATGAAAATTTATGGAAAACCCAAGGTAATGATTGGGTTAAAAAGTACCCTGTTAAATAATGTATAATCTTGGTCATTATGGTGGTTTTGAAAATAAAATAATATCTAAAAAAGATAGATTTAAGTTAAACAAACAACAAACTTTAGAAATTAAAAATAAATTTTTAAACAGTAATATATTAATCGTTGGTGCTGCTGGCTCAATTGGATCAATGTTTTCAATTGAGTTATCAAAATTAAAATTTAAAAAAGTATATTTAATTGATAAAGATGAAAATCAATTAACAGAGCTTAATAGAGAGTTATTACTTAAAAACAAAAAGAAAATCAAAAAGTTTGAATTCATTTGTAATGATTTAAATCTTTTAGATATTCAAAAATTTTTGATAAAAAATAAGATAAATCATTACCTAAATTTTGCAGCAATCAAACATGTTAGAAGTGAAGAAAATTTAATTTCAGCTAAATATATGTTGCAGACTAATTCTTTTAATTTTGTACCAAAAAAATATGAAAAGATAAAAAGTTTAAAGAGTATTTTTTCAATATCGACAGATAAAGCAGTAAAGCCTAGTAGTTTACTTGGAATAAGTAAAAGAATAATGGAATTAAACTTGATGAAGATTAAAAAGAAGAAACCTAATTTATTTATATCAACTACTAGATTTGCAAATGTTAGTTTTTCTAATGGAAGTATTTTAAAATTAATAGTCGATAGATTGGCATTTAAAAAAAATTTCGGCATACCAGTAAATATATCAAGATATTTTATTACTCATAAGGAAGCAGTTAGTCTATGTTTAAAATCTCTTTTGAAAGAGAGTGATGGAAGCATAATAATTCCAAATAGAAAGATGCTTGGGAAACAAATATTAATAGAATTACTATTGTATAAAATATTAAAATTATTAAGAATAAAATTCATCAAAAATAAAAGGTTTATTAAGACCTCAAATTCATCAAACATTTTGTTAACTTCAAAAAAAATCATTGGTCAAAAAAAAAATGAAGAACTAAGTTTTAAAGATGAAATATTAAATAAAGTTAAAAATGATAAAAGTATTTTCAAAATTAAATTGAGTACAAATAAAACTTCAAAAATTGATAAAGATTTAAAAAAAATTAGTCAATATAATTTTTTAAAAATTTCTACTTCAAGAATTTTACAAAAATATACAAAAAATAATAGAGGAAATAAAATAAGTCATCAATTATAATTCTCATGAAAACCCAAATAGTTGTTTTAGTTAATCAATTTTTAAATCGAACAAATTATGAAAGATTTAATTTAGATTATAAAAAAAAATCAATTAACATAATTTTCTGGTCACTTACTCCTGTGCTGAATAAAAAAGTTTTTGAGGAATATTGTTCAAAAAATTATAGAAAAATAAGTTATAAAAATTTTATCTATTTGAGAAGTTATAGAGACATATTTAAAAATATTAAAAAATTAAAGAAAAATACAATATTTTTAAATTTAGCCGGAAAAAATTTTTTCATTGTATGTTTAGAATTTTTTCTAAAATTCAAAGGTTGTATAAAAATTGAAGCATCAGATAATTTTTTTTATCTTACAGAAAAAAAAAAATATCAAGATAAATACAAAGATTTAAATACTCTTATAAATTTTGGTTACATATTCACTATTTTTAAAATTTTTAATTATATATATAAAAAAATATTAGAAAAATTTTACAATTCAATAGAGGTAAAACCTAAATTTTATTTTACTCACAATGATTATTTATATCAAAAATTGTTTCATCAAAAGAAAAACGTTTTAAAATATAAATTAAATCAAGTTATCCAAGCTGAAAAATGTTATAAAAGAAGATCAAAAAACAACTCCATTGTTTATATCGATCAAGAGTTTGAAAGTAGTTTTGAGCAAAAAATTACAAAAAAAAATAAATTTAATTTAATTAATAAGGAAAAATACTTTAATTGTCTTAAATTAATTTTTAGAAATATCGAAAAAAAAAATAAAAATAAAAAAATTATTATTGCATCACACTTTAGACGTTCAAATAAAAATTTGCCTAATTTAGATAGAAAGTTTATTTTTGATAAAACTATAGATTTAATTTATAATTCAAAATTAATTATTGCACATAATTCTACAGCTATAAATTTTGCAATACTTTTTAATAAACCAATTATATTGTTAAATTTTAGAATTTTAGACTCTCTTGCTTTAATAAATAGTAAGGTAACTGAAAGTTTTACAGACGAACTTTCAATTCAAAAAATAGATATTGATTTAGATTATAATTATGACTTTAAAAAAATAAAAAAACTAAATTTCTCCAAAATAAGACTTGCCAGATATAATAAGTATAAGAATAATTATTTATTTTTTAGAAGAAATAAAAATATAGGTAAGTCAATTTGGGATTGCGTTTCAGAAAATATTGATCGAATAATCCATTGATACTTAAAAAAAAATACATTAAACATTTTTCTTAAATATAAAACTAAAAAAAATATATTACAAAATAATAAAAATTATGTTGAAGATAAAAAGTAAATCTCAATTACCACCAGGAAAAAAATTCGATTTAAATTACTTCAAAAAACCATTTTGTTCAAAAGAAAAGGATAATTTTAAAAGATATGAAACAGTAAAATTTAAAACAAATTATTTCATTAATAAAAGTAAAAAATTTAATAATATTGGAAAAATACTCTTTGTTTCTGGACCTGCAAGAAATGGAAATCATATATTGATGAGTATGTTAGATGGTCATCCTCAAATTCAATGTCAACCAGGTGAGGATTTTCTTTTAAGGGAATTTATATCTAGGGCAAAAGAAAATGAAACAAAGTTAGTTGATAAAATAAAAGATTTAAAAAATGTTAATTATATCACTCAAATGTCTGGGGCATATACCAATAAGTGGAAAAAACTTTATTTAGCTTGGAAAAATAAAAAAAAAATTAAATCATGGTCTGGACAACAACCAATTAACAAAAGTCATATTTCTGACTTTCAAGATTTTATTCCAAAAATAAATTATAATGCCTATGAAAAAAACTTAATTAATAATTTAAAGAATATTAAAAAAGCAAAAACATTTTTGGATTTTTTGAAAATTTATTTGGAATCTCTTTCAAAGCTAGTTCCTCAAAAAAAAAATCTTGTTTATAAACATATTTATATTTACTCCGGCTTAAGAAGAGAGCTTTTCTATTTATTGGAAAAGACTGATAATATAATTTGTATTTGTCCAATTAGAAGATTTGAATCATTTTATTTTTCTTATGCAAAATCAAGATTTAAGACTGAAAAAATCAAGCAAAAACCTCTTGATGAACTATGGGAGCATTGGAGACATAAAACAATCGACTACTTACTCTTAAAAAAAAAATATCCTAAAAAAATTATTTTTGTAAAATTTGAGGACTTGGTAAGTAAAAACACAAGTACAGCTAAAAAGATTTGTAAAAAATTAAAAATTAAGTTTTCAAAGAAACTAAACCAAGCAACAATTCTGAGTAAACCAGTAAAAGGAAATTCATCATTTGCTAAAACAGATAATTTTAAAGGAAGATTCTATAAAGACTCTATAAAGAAAAAATTTCCTAAAGAAATATTACCGAAAGAATATTTTGAAATTTTAAAAAAAGTACATAAACAAACCTTATAAATAAATTTTATTAAAATGTGTGGAATTGCAGGAATAATTAACTTTAACAAAATAGACAAGCACTATGCAGTGAACGAAATGTTGGATGCAATAAATTTTAGGGGTCCAGATTTCAAAAACGTTACAAAAGGTGAATTTTTTAGTGCTGGTATGGTAAGGTTATCAATTTTAGATTTAAGTAATAATGGCAACCAACCTTTTTTATCAAGTGATGGGAAGATTTTAGTATTTTACAATGGGGAAATTTATAATCATAAAGAATTAAAAAAAAAATATTTTGCAAATCATAATTTCTCAAGTTCTTGTGATGGTGAAATACTTCCAATTCTTTTTAAAAAATTTGGAAAAGATTTTGTTAAACATTTAAAAGGGATGTTTTCTATTTGCATCATAGATAAAAATAAAAAGGAAATTTTATTAATTAGAGATAGATTTGGTATAAAACCATTATATTATAATTTCAATTCTGATAAGTCTGAATTAACTTTTTGCTCTGAAATTCATCCTTTGTTCAAAAATAAAAAAATAAAGAAATATGAAAATTATTCTGAAACTAATAGATATTTAAATCTTGGATTAGTTAATGCAACTAATGAAACTTGGTTTAAAAATATTTATCAAATAGAACCCGGTCAAATGTTAATATATAAAAAAAATCAATTAAATTTTCATCGATATTATAAACTTAGTGATTATATTGATGAAGATAATGATATTAAAGAAAGTAATTTTTTTAAATTGGAAAAAGAAATTTTTAATTATATTTCAGAAAGTTTTAAGCAACATTCTATCAGTGATCAACCAATTGGTATTCATATATCTGGAGGCAATGACTCTGCAGCGCTTGCAGTAGGATGTAAAAAAAATAATCTGCATACAAAATGTTATACTTTTGATTATGAAGAAACTAATTTTAGTGAAAAAAACGATGCTCTTGAAATTTCCTCGTCTCTAGGTTTTGATCATAGTTTTTCAAAAATTAAAAATACAGAACTTATTTCTGAATTTGAAAAAGTTGTGAAAATTCAATATGAGCCGTTTTCGTCATTGAGAATAGTTAGTCAAAATCATTTATATGAAACTTATAAAGATTCATGTAAAGTAATTTTGGATGGAAGTGGTGGGGACGAAATAGCAGCTGGATATAAGTATTATCAAGTAGCATGGATGCTTGATATGCTAAAAGATGGTTATAAAAACTCTCACAAAAAACTTTTTAAATTGGCGACAGATCAAGAAACAATCAATAAAAGTCAATTTCTAGCTGGATCTTTAATGAAAATTTTGGAAAATAATAATGTCACTGAAGATGGTTCGAGTTATGAAAATTCAAATATATTAAATATGAATAGTTTAGCAGAATTTAAAAATATTTATCAATTTGAATCACCTTTTAAAAGTATTTTGAGAAATGTTCAATTTAAAGATTTAATGTATACTAAATTACCTAGATGTCTAAGATATGTAGATAGAGCTTCAATGAGATACAGCATTGAAACAAGATTACCATTATTAGATCATGAATTAGTGCAAAAATTTTTCTCATTACCTACCAAATATAAATTTATTAAAGGATATCAAAGAATGGTTCTTAAAAATTTTTCTAAATCAAAACTAAATCAAAAGATAATTTTTAAAAACAAAAGGACAATCGCAGACCCACAAAGTTATTGGCTTAAAACAAATCTAAAAAATTATGTACAAGACATTTTGAATTCTAGATTTGCAAAAGAAGATGAAATTATCAATTCTGATAAATTATTAGAATTATTCAAAAAACTATTTTCTTCAAAAAAACATTATAATTCGTTCTTTTTATTTCAGTGTTTAAATTATATTGTTTGGAAAAAGAATGTTTTAAATGAGAACAACGATTAATAAAAATCAATAAAATACTTAAAAATTTTTTTCGTGTCTAAATCTGTGATGGCTATTTTTTTCTTCACTTCAACTTTCTAATTTAATAATTTTTTCAATAGTATAATTTTAAAAGAAATTTTTACGACTCTAAAGACCAATTTGTAATACCTTTATCTTTTGCTGTTGATATAGTTGTTGAATCACTACCATCGGTTTTAGTATCATAAAATAAGTCATCTGTGTGGAGAACCTCTATGAGCTTCATGTGGACCTCATAAATATCCTTATAATTATGTATTTCCATGGCTTCACTTATTCTATTAAGTTTTTCTTTAGATAGATAAAAGTTTATATTTATACCTCCATTATATTTTTGGATATCAGCTTCTCCATTATCTTTTTTAAGCCATTTGGGATAATCATAAATAAAATATTTGTGTTTATTATTTAATTTTTTCTCTCTTATTTCACTTATATTTATACTTTTTTCTGAACAGAAATTAATAACATCTCTAATTTCATCCTTTTTATTTTCAAACATGTCTTTATCAAAAATTTTATTAATAGATTTTTGTGACACTTCTAAAAGCTTTTTGGACATTTCTTCCTTAAAGCCGAAAACAACTTTTGATGTATATTTAGCGTTTAGTTTTGCAAAATTTTCTGCCTTTAGTTTTCCATCTATTATTTGACTATTATCTTTATAAAGTTCCTCAGGTGAGTTGTACCACTCTTCCTCCGACTCTTTCATAAATTCAGCAAATAAATCTCCCATTTTATCTTTAGAATTTTTTAAATTATCCATTAAGTCTAAAATAAAATCTATTGGGTTTATGCCAAGTTGCTGCATATATTTCATAAATTCAACATAATAACCATTGTTCCAAAATAAATATAAAAACCAGTTTACTGGCCTCATTAAAATAATTTCATCTTGACTCATTGTGCTTGTTGAAAGAATTACTTCTTCATTTTCTACTGATTTTATTCCTCTATAAATTCCATAGCCTTGGGTTAACATCCTGTATTTAGTTTTGATCCCATGCTTTTCAATATAAGTTGGGGTATTCATTTCCGTACCACCAAGTAGTCTACAATTAAAAGTAACTACTTGATCAAATTTTTGATCTGTAACTTTTCTCAATCCATTTAAATAAGTATCCTTAGTTTCTCCTGGAAGTCCTAAAATTACATCAGTATGGGTTTTAAGACCTTTTGATTTAATATACTCTCTAACTTTATTAAATTTTTCTAAAGAAATGTTTGCTCTTCTAACATTTTCTAATGTTTTTTCATCCAATGACTCGTAGGCAATTGTAACCCCAGCTTGAAGCAATGGTTTTAATATTGAAGCGATCTCAATAACTTTTTCATTAGAATTTTTTGCCCAAGTAGCCCAAATTGATGAAGGCCAATTATATTTATCGTGACATTCTCTTATTTTTGATGCTATTTCAGCATCTCTTCTGTGCATTCCAAAATTTGAGTCAGCAAGGTAAAGATAACCATTAAATTTATTTTTTGATGATACAAATTTTTTTGCAATATATTCAATTTCAGAAATTACCCTTTCAAGTGAAAATCTGTTACTGGCTCTAAGCCAATCATCTCCCCACGCACAGTATGTGCAAGTATAAGGGCAGCCTCTCATTGTTTCTATGATTGGTATCAAATTTTTGTCTTTAAAAAATTTGTCTAAAGTTCCATCTAAAATAGGAGAGGGTATTACGTCTAATTCTTTGTATCTTTTTGAAATATCTCCAATACAAACTTTTTTATTAAAAGTATTATAAAATGCGACGTTATCCATAGAAATTTCTTCTTTAGAGTTTTTGTCAAGTTTTCCTTCTGAATAACTATTTATTAAATTTAAAAATCCCGTTTCTCCTTGATTAACTATGTAGTAGTCTAGATAAGGTCTTTTTAAAAAATATTCTTCTAAATTGTAATTATTAAAGTTCGGTCCTCCCATTATAGTAACTGTATTAGGAGACACTTTTTTAACATGTTGTAAAATTTGAAGATTTAAATTATCGTTCCAAGTATAACTGGCTAAACCTAATATGTCAGGAGGATCACTATTTATTTCATCTAATATATCGTTAGGATATACAAATAGTCTTATATCAAGTTCATCGGGTTTGCTAAAATATTTCATTGCATATGAAGAGAGATATCCAAGATTCAATGGATGTGTAAAAGGACCATTACATGCATAATTGTGGCTCATGCTTCCCAAATAAACTTTGATTTTTTTAACCATAAAAATATTCTAACCCATTTTGTTTAAAGCTCAATAGTTGTTTAAAGCTCAATCAAGATAATAGCATCCATTGACAATAAATTTTTTAATTATATACAAGATTTGTACTGAAATGCATGGTGGGAAATCAATGTGTAATTCATTGGCTCTTCCTGGAACCGTAAAGTCGGAGCGCCACCCAGTATAGTCCACTGATGAATGATGGTCAGGAAAAGCCTAGTTCTATAATGAAAAATTAGCAGCGGCATAAATGAAAGGAAATTTTATGACGAGGTTAATTATCGTTTTAGTTAATATATTATTTTTTAATAATATTGTTTTATCAGCTAATCTAAACAACTGTTCTTGGGATAATAAAAATCAAACCCCATGCTTAGAAATAAAAAGTTATATTTCAAATAGCTCAGAGCACTCTAAATCTAGCGTAAAGAAAATAATAATAAATAAAAAACAAATAATTGAGTCTGGAGCTATTGATTTAATAGACGTACTTAATACAATTCCTGATATAAATATTACCCAAAGTGGTCCCAAAGGACAACAGACTTCAATGTTCATGAGGGGTACTGGTTCAAACCATACCTTGGTAATGATCAACGGAGTACCAATTAATGATCCATCAACTACACAAGGCTTACATGATTTTGGTGTTGATTTTATTCAAACAGTTCAACAAATTGAAGTATATCCTGGTTCAAGTGCAACTCATTTTGGAACAAATGCAATAGGTGGAGCAGTAAATATAATATTAACAGGAGATTATAAAGATAGCATGTCTTTATCAGGAGATAAACATGGTAACTATGATTTATTAGGTAATAAAACTTTTATTTATGATAATTCATCACTAAATCTAAAAATAGGAACTGTTAATAACGAGACTATAAGCGCTAGAGGAAGTATTGATGATGAGAAAGATATTGTAGAAAATTATACAGCTAACATAAATTATGAAAACTATATAAAACCAAACGTAAGATTTTATAACACAACTTACTTAAGACAAACAATTGCTGAATACGATAATTCTTCAACTAAACAAACAGGATATGAAGGTGATAACAAAATGGGATCTTTTCATCTAGGATTAGAGAACAGAAATCAAAAACAAAAACAAAATTCTATAATATACTATACAATTTATGATAGAGAGTATGATGAAAGAGGCACTATAGATACTTATGAAAGTGAAGTTTTAGGAATTAAGTATGATCTTTCAAAAACTTTAAATGATTATTTGTCATTTGGTGCAGGATCTGAGTATAAATATGATTGGGGATCTTTTGATAATAAAGGATCCTATGAAGCATCAACTAAAGGAAATGTAGACAACTTAGCAGTATATTCTAACTTGGGTATAAATATATTCAATAATACTAATTTATCAATTTTTTTAAGAAATGATGATCACAAGCAATCTGGAGATAACTCTACGTATAAAGTTAGTTTAAATCAAAAAATTAAAAAACTTGAATTTGGTTTAGCAAGAATGACGGGATTGAGAAATCCAACTCTTTACGAGCTATATGGAACTGATAGCTATGGTTATTCAGGAAATAGAAATCTTAAAGCTGAAAAAAGTATTAGTAACGAAGTGTATATAAACTATTTTGCTAACAATAAATTAAGTTTTTCCACAAGTTTATTTAGATCTAATATACACAACAATATAGAGTATGTTAGCAACAAATATGTTAATGATAATGACAATATAAACTTGAATCAGTCTGGTCTTAATGGAAACATTTTATACAACAATAAAGATACTAAAATAAATTTTTTTACTTCGTTCTTATCTTCAAAGAAGGAAAATAGTGCCGATCAGTTAAGAAGGCCAGAAAAAACATATGGGATAGATTTAAACCAAAAAATAAAAATGTACCTTCTTGGTGATTTTAATTTAAATGCAAATTACAAACATTATGGAAAACACTTTGACACACATTCGTCAAACTTTTCAACTATAGAAATGGATAGCACCAATATTATTGATTTATCAATATCAAAAAAAATTAATAATTATGTTTTATCATTAAATATTGATAATTTACTCAATGAAATCTATCAAAGACCACATGGTTATCCTCAAAATGATAGACAAATAAGATTTGGTTTTAGGAAAGGATTTTAATAATTTATTTAAAGGTTGTTAAAATTATTTTAAATTATAAATTAATAAATATGAATTATTTAAAAGTATCAATCGGAATTTTGATAGTTTTATCTGCAAGCAGGTTTATTCCTCATCCACCAAATTTCACAAGTTTATTGGCATTAAGTTTTTATGTGCCAGCATTATTAGGTGTTAGATACTTGCCAGTTATTATAGTTAGTTTTGCATTAACAGATTTAATTCTTGGTTTTCATAATACTGTATTTTTTACTTGGGGAAGTATTTTTATTATAGGATTTATGTCTAATTATTTTAAAAAAAATATTATTTCGAGAATAGGAGGAGCTTTACTTGGTGCGCTCTTATTTTATATTATAACTAATTTTGGAGTTTGGACATTGGGATCATACGGATATTCCATGAATGGTTTAATAATCTGTTATACTTTAGCAATACCATTTTTTGCTTACAGTTTGATTTCAACTTTTATTTTTTCAGGTGTTATAGAAGGTTTATATAAGATAAATTTTTTCAATTTAAAAATAAGTAAATAATTTAAAAAAAACCCCAATATTCCTATTGGGGTTTTAAATTAAATATTCAATATCATTTAAAATTTTTTTCAGTGCATAAATCAAGCCAATTGAGCTATTAGTACTGGTCAGCTACACGCATTACTGCGCTTCCACACCCAGCCTATCAACGTGGTGGTCTACCACGGCTCTATAGGAAGAACTAGTTTTGAGGTGAGTTTCCCGCTTAGATGCTTTCAGCAGTTATCTCGTCCATACTTAGCTACCCGGCACTGCAGCTGGCGCTACAACCGGTCCACCAGTGGTATGTTCAACCCGGTCCTCTCGTACTAGGGTTAACTCCTCTCAATTCTTCTACACGCATAGCAGATAGGGACCGAACTGTCTCACGACGTTCTGAACCCAGCTCACGTACCACTTTAATTGGCGAACAGCCAAACCCTTGGGACCTGCTCCAGCCCCAGGATGTGATGAGCCGACATCGAGGTGCCAAACACTGCCGTCGATATGAGCTCTTGGGCAGTATCAGCCTGTTATCCCCGGCGTACCTTTTATCCGTTGAGCGATGGCCCTTCCACTCAGAACCACCGGATCACTATGACCGACTTTCGTCTCTGCTCGACTTGTCAGTCTCACAGTCAGGCAGGCTTATGCCATTGCACTCTACGAACGATTTCTGACCGTTCTGAGCCTACCTTCGCACGCCTCCGTTACTATTTGGGAGGCGACCGCCCCAGTCAAACTACCCACCATACAATGTCTTGATGCCGGATAACGGCTATCAGTTAGATATCAAGAAAAACAAAAGAGGTATTTCACTGGTGACTCCACAAAAGCTGACGCTTTTGCTTCAATGTCTCCCTCCTATGCTAAATATGTTTTTCCTAACACCAATGTAAAGTTGCAGTAAAGGTGCACGGGGTCTTTCCGTCTAACTACGCGAACTCCGCATCTTCACGGAGAATTCAATTTCACTGAGTTGATGTTGGAGACAGCGGAGAAATCGTTACGCCATTCATGCAGGTCGGAACTTACCCGACAAGGAATTTCGCTACCTTAGGACCGTTATAGTTACGGCCGCCGTTTACTGGGGCTTCAGAAATGAGCTTGCACCCATCGCATTAACCTTCCAGCACCGGGCAGGCGTCAGACCCTATACATCCACTTACGTGTTAGCAGAGCCCTGTGTTTTTGATAAACAGTCGCTTCTCCCTAGCTTGTGCCACCTTTTAAAAGTTGCCTTAAAAAAGGTCTTCCTTATTCCGAAGTTACGGAAGCATTTTGCCGAGTTCCTTCAACATCATTCTCTCAAGCGCCTAAATATACTCTATTAATCCACCTGTGTCGGTTTAGGGTACGGTCTAATGATGGAGCTATTTCTTGGAACCTTTTCACGGCAAGTTCAATCCATTAAGAACTCACAACTTACAAGATCCGTCACTACCATCTGGTTAAGGAATATTAACCTTATTTCCATCGACTACGGCTTTCGCCCTCGCCTTAGGTGCCGACTAACTCTGCGCGGATTAACCTTGCGCAGAAACCCTTGGATTTTCGGCGAAGAAGTTTTTCACTTCTTTTATCGTTACTTATGTCAGCATTCGCACTTCTGATACCTCCAGGATCCTTCACAGGTATCCCTTCACAGGCTTACAGAACGTTCCGCTACCAGTTATAATTTTCGAAAAAATTATAAATCCACAGATTCGGTATATGATTTTAGCCCCGTTACATCTTCGGCGCAGAAACTCTATTAGACCGGTGAGCTGTTACGCTATCTTTAAAGGATGGCTGCTTCTAAGCCAACCTCCCGGCTGTTAAGGAATTTCCACATCCTTTCACACTTAATCATAATTTGGGGACCTTATCTGGTGGTCTGGGCTCTTTCCCTCTCGACCATGGACCTTAGCACCCACAGTCTGTCTGCTGAAGAACAATGTTTAGCATTCGGAGTTTTATTAGGTTTGGTAAGAATCTCTTCCCCCTAGCCCATTTAGTGCTCTACCTCTAAACATCTATTTATTCAACGCACTACCTAAATAGTTTTCGCGGAAAACCAGCTATCTACGAATTTGGTTGGCCTTTCACCCCTTACCACAAGTCATCCAAAGACTTTTCAACGTCAACTGGTTCGGTCCTCCGGCAAGTGTTACCTTGCTTTCAACCTGCTCATGGTAAGCTCATTCGTTTTCGGGTCTAATTCATTTAACTGTTCGCCCTATTAAGACTTGCTTTCGCTACGCCTACACCTAGATGGCTTAAGCTTGCTAAATAAATTAAGTCACTGACCCATTATACAAAAGGTACGCCGTCACTCTAAAAAGAGCTTCGACTGATTGTAGGCATGCGGTTTCAGGTTCTATTTCACTCCCCTAATAGGGGTTCTTTTCACCTTTCCCTCACGGTACTAGTTCACTATCGGTCACTGAAGAGTATTTAGGCTTAGAGGGTGGTCCCCCTATATTCGAGCAGGATTTCACGTGTCCCGCTTTACTCATGAGCTTTAATAAACATTACTTATACGGGACTATCACCCTCTATGGTTAGATTTTCCAAACTATTCAAATTTTTTTATCAAAGCTGCTGGCCTAATCCGGTTTCGCTCGCCACTACTAACGGAATCTCAATTGATTTCTTTTCCTCTGGTTACTTAGATGTTTCAGTTCTCCAGGTTGTCTCTTTAAACCTATGTATTCAGTTTAAAGTACCACAAAATGTGGTGGGTTTCCCCATTCGGAAATT